>DATIIF010000039.1:0-7683 GCA_035479935.1 Patescibacteria group bacterium | reverse complement strand
GGAATCTACCGGTTCAATTACGAACTTACCGGTTTTAAGGCGGGAAACATTTAAAAGATCGGCAATTAAATAAACCATACGCTGGCTACTAACAAACGCTTGGTCCAGCAACTTACGCTGGGGCGGGCTGATTTTACCGGCGTCGCCCTCCATAACCATACTGACATAGCCTTTCATACTGGTCAGCGGCGTGCGCAATTGGTGTGAAGCCATGCTAATAAACTCGTCCTTGGCCTGGTCCAGCGCCCGTAGTTTCTCGTTAGATTTCTTAACCTGGCGCACTACCCTTTGGTTTTCTTCATAAAGCAACTTGTTGTCTATAGCAATGCCTACTGCGCTGCTAATTCTATCCAGTGATACTCGATTTTTTTCAGATATTTCTACAGATCCTTGGTTGAAACCAACCACCATTAGCCCTACTAGGCGAGTTTGAGCCATAAGTTTTATAAGTACCAACGACTTCATGTGCATGGACTGACGCAGGCTTTCTATCTGGGGTTCGGGTTTTTTTAGAAGTTTAGCCAACTTCTCACTAGTGATTTTATGAGTGTCGATTACAGTTGTTTGCTCTAATTCTTCAAGCCATTTAGTGTAATGGCTTTCGTGCAACCTAAAATTACTTGTATCCAGCTTTATTTCAGTAGCACTGGACAAGCCATATAATTCCAAAAACTCATGATGGGGTGGTTTTACCAAGATAGCTATAAAAGAGTAGTTGGAGTAGTTAATAATGGCTTTGGTTATGTTTTGACAGAGTACAGTCAGATCCTCACGTGACTCTAGTACCAGATTGTCTATTGCTCGAAGTAAGGACAGCGTGTCTAGCGTCTCTTTGAGCTCTAGGTTCTTGACATACATCTGCTCATTCACATGAGCCAAATCTTGTTCAAGTTGCTTTTTTCTAGTGAACGGCCTTTTTAGTCGTGTTTTATCTTTTTCCACCCGGGGAATCCTTCAGAGATTATTTTAGAGAGCTCGGTAGTTTGTCGGGGGGTAGTTGGGCAAGATAACGTGATGCAGCTTCTTTACAGGTTTCAACAGCAATTTGACCAAATAACTCTTTATATTGTTCCACTAGTTCATCAATAGCTTTTTGAGCACTTCCGGTGATGGACACAGCATGTTTCGGCCAGTCAATCTTGAGTTCACTAACCTGTTTTGCACGCTCAACTGCCACAGGACCAATGATGCCTTCTTGCTGTTCAATGATTTTCTCCGCTATTTGCGCAAAAACATCATCCATCATTTCCACCCAGACTCTTTGTCTCTACAGGCTTAGACTGCAATCTATTGTATAAGGTACCGAAATTCATAATTCCAAAAGCCATTATTAGGTATGCAAATAAGTACATGTAGTCATTGATCCCACCCGCATGCCAGGTTTCGTTATGGGTTTGATATAAGAAAGTAAAGTCAGCTACATACTGTGTAAAAAGAGCAAAAAGAACTAGAAGAATTTTTGAGCGCATTACCCCGCCCAATAGTTTTAAGGAGAACAGGAATGCAAGTAGTGCAATGGATATGTATATTGCCTGGCCGAACGGATAGCCAAAATCAAGAAACACAGTTAAAGGGTGACTCCAATCAAATTCATATCCACGTAAGAACATCATATAAGAGACTGTTAATAGAATTAGGGGTATGATGAACGCTTGTATCTTGTTTAAGACATTCTTCATGGATAGAGAAACGCCCGAAGCCCTACCTAGCAGACTTGCACCGTATATATACAAGGGAATACTACCAAAAAATCCAATATCTCCGACGGAAGGATAGGGCACATCGGTTTTAAGAATAAAAACATATACCCAATAGGCGACTTGCCCGAATTCTTGAGCAAACAGCCCTAAAGAAAACATTAGTATGGCCCGGCCAATAGAGCTCTTAGCTCCACCCCACTTTTTGGATATTGTTAGGCCGGCAATGGCTCCTAGAAGGGCGACTGACCCATAGGCAACACCAAACCACTGATTTTGTGCGTCGTTTGGGTGTATCTGCAAAGACACCCACCACCCTGTTAAAACTAGAAATACAACAAACGTTAGCTGAGCTAATCTATTCTTTTTTAGTGTTTCAAGCATTAGCTTTAGACTACATCGCTCCAATCAATTTTGTCAATCTGTAGATAAGTGTAAACTAAGATTCGTGATACCACATTTTCCTGAGTTTAAGAAGCTAACTATAGATGACAGAAAGTCTATTGAGGAGATTACTAGAGGATTTGAGCCATTTTCCGACTATAATTTTGTTAGTTTATTTTGTTGGGATACTAAAGAAGAAGTAGAGATTTCCAGATTTTATGACAACCTAATCGTTCTGTTTGTTGACTATATTAACGGTGAAAGATTCTATTCATTTATTGGTCTTACTCATGTAGACGAGACAATAGACAAGCTTATTGATCAAGCAAAAAAGGAGGGTATGCGCGAAAAGTTAGGACTTATCCCCGAACCAGTAATAGAGAACATCAAAGAATCTAAAAAATACATTATCGAGGAAGATCGAGACGGATTTGATTACATCCTATCAGTCAGCGATTTAGTTGAGCTAAAGGGCAGCAAATACCACCCCAAGAAGAATTTCATCAATCGTTACAAGAAAGCTTATGAGGACGTCACCCACGTTAAAGAATTAACGCTTTCGGACAAGGAAACAAAAGAAAACGTTTTAAAGCTTTTTTATGAGTGGGAGAAATCAAGGGGTAAGGACAGAAAAGAGACTGAAAACGAATTAAATGCTATAAAAAAATTATTAGAGCACTCACACCTGTTGGACTTAAAGACCATTGGGTTGTTTATTAACAATGAGTTGAAGGGTTTCGCCATAAACGAGCTAATTTCAGATGAACACGGAATAGCACATTTCGAGAAAGTAGATGTCTCACACGTAGGAATATTTCAATACTTAAAGCACCAGACTGCTCTGATGTTTCATGAGCAAGGTACAAAATTTATGAATATCGAGCAGGACTTGGGTATTGAATCTTTGAGAAAAGCAAAGGAGTCGCTTTATCCTGTTAAATTTTTGAAAAAATACACCGTGCGGTTGAAGCAGTAGGGCATAAAGCCAGGTTTGCATTTTATTATGGTTATAGATATCATCGTTAAAGGTCAAATTAAACAAAAATGAAAATTAATATAACAACTGGTGCTGGCGTAGGACCTACCGAACTCTCGGCTTTTGATAGCGCGCTTGTGAATGCCGGCGTAGCAAACTTTAATCTGATATACCTGAGCTCTGTAATACCCCCGGGAAGCGAGATAATACCTAGAGATGGACCAATTACTAAAATAGATGGTAGCTGGGGAGACCGTTTGTACGTGGTAATGTCTCAAAAGCGGACATCTCAGCGTAACCAAGAAGCCTGGGCTGGAATAGGCTGGATACAAGATGAAGTGACTAAACGGGGTTTACTAGTGGAACACGAAGGCCATAGTGAAAACGAAGTCCGCGCTGATATCCAGAACAGCTTGAATGCCCTCGCCCAAAACAGGAGCATGAATTTTGGCCCCATTAATATGATAGTGACTGGCAAAAAATGTGTTGCGTTGCCGGTGTGTGCTTTGGCTGTAGCAGTATTTGAATCTAGCGGCTGGAAAGCTAACCGCGCAAGTTTAAGTAACGTCCTTAAGAAGCGATAAGATACAACCCGCCGATCATTATTAACATTGCCAAAACCTTTTTGGGGAATTTTTGGTCTATTTGTTCCCTGAAGAACGAGCGCAAAAATGGTCCTAGTACTATAGCAAACAGCAACATATAAAGCGGCTGAATGCCTTCAATGGCTCGAATTATCGATACTGGCCCGCGGCTAATTGCCAAACCTTGCGTAAACTCAGCCCCAAAGTTTAAAAGCTCAATCGTAAGCATAACCAAGACTAGCGCGATGCCAGTTTTTTTGGCCAACCTTTTTGCTTCGGCAGAATGCCCAAAAATGTATATAGCTGCTCCCGTTACAAAAAATCCAAAAGAAATCCAGGGGAAAACAGTCTTAAAGGTAGCTTGGTCGTAGGCAAATTTGGCTAGTATTGAAGCAATTGCACCCACCACTGAGCCTGCTAATACATAACCAATGGCATCATTAAACTTAAGCTTGCGAGCTTCCATCAAACCTAAGTAAGTTGAGGACAAAACTATTACACCAATACCGACGTATTGTTTCGTAAGCAGGCTCTCGTGCAGGAATACGGCCGCCAAGATAACAACAAAAACCGGCATTAAGCTAAGCAAAGCTACGGTTGTTGATGGCTCTTCACTAGATAAGGCTTTGAAATAACAATAATAAAACACAATGGTTAGAACTCCTGAGGCAATGGCTGCAGCCATGACTTTTGTCGGCAATGTATATGATTCATTGGTTATAGAAAAATAAATAAACGGAAAAATTCCAAACAAGCCAGCCACCATCGCCCCAAAACTCGGACTGCGATAAACTTTGCGCAACAGATTGTCGTCTATTAGAACTACCAATGCCCACAATAAAGGTGCGATAAGCGCTAGGTACAGCCAGTTATTAGCTAGGTTCATTTGAAAAATAGTATACTTGAACTAATAGTATAAGCGGAAATTGAAACTCATATGACCAAAATTGCGATTATTGAAGACGATCAGACATTAGCGCAGATGTATCAGATGAAGTTGGAAAAGGCCGGTTATGAGTGCAAGATTGCTATTGATGGTCAACAAGGGTTAGATCTTATTAAATCTTTCAAACCAGATTTAGTTCTTCTAGACCTAATGTTGCCTCAAGTTTCTGGTGATAAAGTACTTGAAACGATGCGGGCCAATGATTGGGGCAGGAACGTTAGGGTAATAGTCATGACCAATGTCAGTGAGAATGAGGCGCCCGATAAACTTAAGAAATTAGACGTGCTGCGCTATATTGTGAAAGCTCTTTACACCCCAAGCCAGGTGCTGGAAATCATCAACCAGGTATTGGCACCAAAAAAGTCTGATTGACGCTATAATAAACATAAGAAGGAAAGCCCGTGCCCAAAGTTGCTATTATCGAAGATGATCAAGCCATATCTCAGATGTATCGGATTAAATTCGAGGCTGAGGGCTTTGAGGTTGAGACGGCAGAAAACGGCAAGCTAGGCCTGGCTCTGGCAGAAAAAATGAAGCCAGATATCATTCTACTCGATCTAATGATGCCCGAGATGCGTGGTGATGAAATGCTAGCATTCATGCGCAAAACCGATTGGGGCAAGGATATCAAAGTGGTGGTGCTCACCAACATGGGTGAGCAGGAAATCCCAGAAGCAATGAAACAGCTAAAAGTTGAAGCGGTGATACTTAAGGCAGATATGACGCCGCGGCAAGTGGCTGACCTTGTTAAAAAACAACTTTCCACGAAATAGCACAGCATTGCCCAGCACTAGTCTGTGGAAGACTTACTCTCGGAGATGACGCGCTTTAGTTGGGCTATGACTGGTTTTTCTGGCTGGAGGACTTTTGCTCGCCCAGCAGCTATTTTCTTAATAAGATCTTCAATCCAGTGATAGTGCGTGCAACCCAAGACAATAACATCAGCTCCGGCATCGCAGACATCGTTAATACGTTCGGCAATTTTTTGCTTATCAACTTGCTTTTGCTCAATCATAAATGACCAGTCGCTGCAGTCCGGTTCCAGAACTTTTATATCCTTAGCAAAGGTGTTTTTGAGCCAACGGTAGCGCTTGCTGGCCAGAGTTGTTGGTGTAGCACAAACGGCAATAACGCCAGATTTAGTCTGGAGCGCCGCGGGCTTAGCCATAGGTTCCATACCGATGAGAGGAACAGAAATTTCAGAACGTAATTCTCGAATGAGCGTGGTGGTCACAGTATTACAGGCCACAACAATTATGTCGCATTCCTTGCTTAACTTGTTAAGTATAGGTAGAACCAGTTTTTTTAGTTGCGCTGGAGTTTTTGTGCCGTATGGAACATTTTTGGTGTCACTTACAAACACAACTTCGGCTTTTGGTAGGATTTTTTTAATAGCATTGACGACCGATTGCCCGCCGATACCGGAGTCAAACACCCCGATCTTTAACTTCTGTATGTCCATAGTTCGGAATTGTCTGGAATTACCTGGGGAATTTCTTCGGTGATAAGCGCTTGGAACGGGATGTGTAACTTCGGGTGTTTTTCTGATAGACTTTTATCCCAAACCACAACAGCCCCTACGGCATTAACGCCTATTTCTGGGATGGCCAGCATTTGACGAATGCCAGAATCACCATCAATAACTCCGTCTATGATTGCTGACCGTTCAGCAACTGAACAAAGCATTCTATCCGCAACGTTGCGAAAAAAGAAGTCGGGTTTAGGAGGATATGTAGGATCCCTGCTTACTTTAATGCAGTAACGGTCGCGAACTTTGTCTTTTAATTGTTCGCTCAGCCATGTGCCGGTCTCTGGGACCCCTATTATAGCGCTAACACTAAGCGCACTGACCCGCTCGCCCAGTTCGTGAACAATGTCGTTAAACAAAAGCTTATCTTTCTTAATCTGAGTTATATCGAGTTCGTTGTTGGAGTACCCGTTTTTATATTTTGGCACTGCCCTCTTAAGACAAGTTCCCAATATCCGTTCACGCAAGTCAGCCATTCTCGAGTCTCTATTTTCCTTTAAGATTTTTCGCTGCTCTTATTACATTTTCAAACAATGCGCAAACAGTCAATGGCCCAACCCCTCCTTTTGTAGGTGTGATGGTTAAATCTTCGCGTTCGTAAACGTCGGGTGATAGATCGCCGACCGTCTTGCCACTCTCGCTGGCCACCCCTGCATCAACCACCACAGCCCCCTGTTTTATCATGTCAGAATACAAAATTGCTGGACTACCGGTAGCTGTAATAATCACATCAGCCTCTTTGGTGTGTGCCGATAAGTCGGTTGCCGAGCGATCAATCACCTCAACATCTATGTCTGAGTCACGAAGCATTTTTTCTAGAGGCGCCCCTACTAACTTGCCACGCCCAATGAGAAGAACGTGTTTGCCCGGCAGTTCTACGTTATAGCCGGCGAGTAGCCACATGATTGCCATGGGTGTCGCCGGCGTAAATAACGACTTTTGTCCTAACGCATCAACGTCTTTTTCTGGGGCCACCATGTTAACAATCTCGTCTGTTTGGTCTGGGTCAGACAGAGGCAGTTGGACAATTATGCCGTGCACTGAATTGTCAGCGTTCAATTGCTTTAGCAAATTGGGTATTTCTGCTTGGCCTATGAAATGAACATCAACGTCTATGGAAATATCCGCGCCATAACGCTTTTTTAGATTCACATAAGTGTTAATTACAGGGTCGTCTTTGCATTGAACAATAGCTAGCTTGGGCTTTATGCCTCCCGCCTGAATCAAGGCCCGGACATCCTTGGACTGGCGTTCCTTAATAAATTCAGCGAGTTCACGACCATTTAATAGCTTTGTCATATCAAGCTATTCTAGCAGTAAACTCGCCGAACTTGGGGCGTTTTATTTCATGTTCATGTGACTGTGTTTGCCACCTAAACGTTTGGCGGCAATGGGTTGTGCTGCTGCGCCACGCTTGCCTGCCTCACTGGCCCTTTTGTCACCTTTTTGAAATTGCCCTCTATTGATTTTGTTACTTCGTCTTACTGTGTCTGTCATAAATTCCCTCCGTTTAATTGCACTTTAATTTTAGGAGACTTTACGCCAGCTTTCAGTTAGTTTCCTTGCCG
>DATIIF010000038.1:0-26122 GCA_035479935.1 Patescibacteria group bacterium | reverse complement strand
AAAGATATTGCTCGTGCTTAGCGGGTGTAGGTTTTGGCGCTGCTGTCAAAACCGCTAACGCCAGAGCATTGCTTAGCCACAAAAACTTCAAATTTTAAGGTTTTGGCATCTGTTAGCTGGGCAATAGCACAGCCGAATATTGTTGACTCCGGCTGAAGTTTTACATTTTTTGCAACAGCCAGCTGGTCCCACATGCTGCCATCGGTCTTTACGTATTTCCAATTCACCAGATTGTACTTTACCAAGCCAGTGTTTACGCCCACGTCTTTTGGATCAGGAGAATTGGCGAGTGTGACGTGTTGCATGTTGCTTTGGTTTGGCTGGGTATACAACGAGCCGATTGAAATCCTGAAATACGATGGATCATAGAGATCGGGGGCAAATGACAGGTGAGTCTTGAAATAATTTGGGTCAGGTGCCTGGCCAGGTTTGTTGTATCCGCCTGTACCTTGCTCAAACCAGTTGCCAACCAACTTTCCGTCAATGTCATAGTCAATCTTGCCGGCAATTGGGTCTACATCCCTAGGGTCCTTAGCCTCTACGATTTTTCGCAGCTCTGGCGTGTAATAGGGGAATGGATCAGCAGTGTAGATTTTCCAGGCCTCTCCGTCGTAACTGGCTGGATTGATAAAGCCAGTAAGCGGTTTCTTAGTGTTCCAAACAGCAAAATCCAGCGTCTGTCCGCCAATGTGGCCAATCAGCTGACCGGCTTTAACTTGAATCGGCAGATGAGCTTTATCAATACCTGGCTCGACACTGGTAACGAGGTCGTAGTAATAGAAGAACGTACAGCTAACCGTAAAAACCATCCTGATGCGACCCTTGCTACCATTTTCTGGCGGGTGGACTTCTATATCTGTTATCTTGGCATCGGCCATGGCGTAAACCGGGTATGTATCTTTGGCTGATTGAAATACTGTAGGCTGAAAGTATTGGTGATCTATGGGTGTAACGTGTCCTCCAACCGTGAGGCCGTACGGTATCAAAAGGGAAAAATCGTCGGCGTTCATAGGTAAGTGTGTAAATGTTGTTTCACCAGTACCCGTGCAGTGGTTGCCACTCAGTGATTTGCCGGCTTGAACCGCCTTGTCTTCGGGCGATGCGTTGCTGGCTAGAATATCGGATGTTGCCTTATTGCTAGAACCCTGCTTTTTGTAGACTCTCCAGCCTGCAAAGCCGACAACCGCAACTATAATTATCACCACAAGCAAAACAACGTGGTGAAAGCCCTCCTGATTACGCTTAAGCTTCATGGTTTTTAGTATACGCTAAAACCAAGGCTAATCCTTAAAAGATATCGCTTGTGTCTAAGTAAGGTCTTTGACTTCCATGACTTCGTCGATGGGCACTTTGGCCTCATCGTGCGCTTTTTGTACTGAGTCCGCTGAATCGGCCTCTGTAATACAAAAGGCTTTGCCTTGCTGTGTGCTGATATGAGCATGCTGAGGGCTAAGGCCAAGCTTAGCGCAAGCTGCCTTATAAGACTCCCAACTTTGTCTTGCCATATCTTCCGTCATCCCTTCACCCATAGTATGCAAACCTATAAATAAAGCCATAATATATCTCCCTTTACGACTCTAATTATACTCCTGAGAACTCACTTTTTCTTTCTTTCCAGGTTGCGGGCGATAGCTACTTTGGTGATGTCCTTGATTAGATCGAGTGGTAGGGGTTTGTCTAACGAGAAGCGGATGGTACCTTTGGACGTCTCAAAGCCCTTGAGCTTGTCTTTGAGGGTCTGAATAGGTGCAGAACCAGGATAAAACCCAATATGTGTTTCATAGCCCGCAAAATGGACTAAATTGCCGTGGAAGGTGAAAGTCGGTATCCCATAGGCAATTTTCTCGCTGGCCTCAGGCACGACTTCCTTGATTGTTTGCCGCAATGTATCTAATTTCTCTCTTGTTTCTCCAGAAAAATTAGCTAGATATTCGTCTACACTACTGTATTTGTCCATCATGTTCATACCCTAACTGTAAGATTTATTATAGCTGACATAATTTTTCTGTTTAAACTCTTCTTAAATGTATCAATCCATTGAGGAATTGCCAGAGTATGTAATGCCCCTTCCTGAGACTGAAGAACAACAAGGGAAGCGTATTGGCGCGCTGGTTTTTCTGGTGGGTGCGTCCGCTGTAGGAGAACTTGTTGGCATAATCACGGGCGAACTGAGTTTTATTTATGGCTCGATTGCCGGAGCGGCCTTGGGAGGGGCAGCCATATACCTTAACCGCAAATGAAGGTTGTCCAAAACCATACTAACTAGTTGCATAAATTAACATTGACATGAGCGCAATGTAATGCTATCATAAGCATATTCGAAAGAATACAAAGAGGGTTTGCGCCTAAAAACGCGAGCCTTTTTGTTTGAGCCCCAGATGAAACAGCCTTCGGCTTGGTTTCCTCCGGGGACCCCAATAAGTATAAAATTAAGTAGGTGGATAAGGGATAAAACTATGGCTGGAACTAAAGCTGGCGGCCAAGCTGCTGCTGCAACCAACAAGAGCAAATACGGTGCTGATTTTTATGCAAAAATCGGTGCACAAGGTGGTAAAAAGGGTCGTACCGGTGGTTTTTACGCCAACCGTGAATTAGCCCGAATTGCTGGTGCTAAGGGCGGCCGCATTAGCCGTCGCACTAAAGCTTCAAAATAAGCGTCAATTTTATAGAAAGGTCGTCTGAGCTAATAGCTTAGGTGACTTTTCTTTTTTATCTTCAACTTTTGTCAGCCTGTACGGGCGGCTAAAGCGCGAGCTAGTGACCTGCCATCTCATTCGACAGTTGTAACAACTATATTGGCGGCTACTTATCTGTAAACCATTGTGCGTGCACTCGGGACAGGTACTGCGGGCGTCCAACCAATCACGGTAGGTATCCATACAATCTTCAATATGATCGTCGTCAATCTCTATTTTGTATTTAACGGCCAGCTCACGTGCTTTTGTCCAGGCCTCTACCTCTAGCAGGAGTAACTCCAGGTCTGTTTCGTAGGATTGATGATCTAAGAGGCCGTGTCCAAGTTCGTGGAGCAAGGACCAAGTGCCTATATTGCTGGCAGGGCTTGCCGCATAGATGACTTGCTTATTATGAGGTGACCAACAAAAGGTCTCACCAGAAGTAAAGGTGAAGTCCGGAAAGTCTTTTTGTAAGCTAGCTAGAAGTGTTTCCATATTTGCTCCTGAGCAGTTCATAACAGCCGTAAATTACGGCTTCCTCGGCTCGTTTGGCGGGTAATAAGGGCGGTATATTGAGCATGGGTTTCTCATACTTCCTGAGTTCTTGATCTAAGAACTTATCAAACTTAGCAAAGTGCGAGCCAACGCCGCCGCCAATAATAATGGCGTCAGGTTGAGCCAGGGCAACTACATCTATTAAGCCTACGGCAATGTTGCTAGCAATCTCTTGCCAGGCCGCCCCATCGGTTATATCACGAGCCGGTTTGCCAAACTTTTCAACAATTGCCTTACCTGAGGCAAAGCTTTCCCAGGGCTGCATCTGGCCATCGTGTTCTACTAAAAGCGTTCTACCGCCGGCGTCGCCAATTGCCGTATCTAATTGCCCGTTAACTACCAGCCCAATCCCTATACCGGTGCCAATAGTTATATATAAGACTTTTGAATACTGATCTTTTACTAATATTGCTTCTGAAAGTGCGCCCAGCTTAGCATCATTTTCTATTTCCACCGGGCACTTAAGCATTTTTTCGGCGTCTGCGTCCATGGGCACATTATGCCAATTTAGGTTCCCAAAAACTAAGCCCACACCATGCTGACGATCAATATTTCCAGGGATGCCGAAAGCCCCAGCCTTAAATTCAGTTGTAGACAATTTAGCAACATTAACAGCCAGTTCTTCTGTAAAGGCTTGATAGGTTGGCGAAGTGGGGAAACGAACCTGATTGACAATATTGCCAGCCTCATCAAAAGCCGCAACCAGCGTTTTAGTGCCCCCTACATCTGCCGCTAAATACATGCCTACATGTTACAAGTACCAAGCAGCAGGTGGCAAGGGGCGGCCTTTACTTTCAGATAAACAACAGATATAATTCAGCCTAATACTGTTAGGAAAAATGCGCCAAGGCGCACCGCAGGAATAAGGAGGCATGTAAAACATGTCAAATAGTAGTAGTGTCACTATGGATGAACTGCTGGCGTCAAGCGATGTCAAGGAGCTCAAAATTGGTGACGTAGTTGAGGGAGAAATTACCTCAGTTAAAAAACATGAAATTTGGGTCGATCTGGGAGCCAATGGTATAGGCGTTGTAATGCGCCGTGAGATTGGCCATGGTCAAAAACTGGAAGAAGGCGAAAAGGTTACTACGAGCGTAGTTGACCCAGAGCTAGAAGAAGGCTACGCGTTGCTTAGCATGAAGCGAGCCGTAAAAGATCGCGGCTGGGATGAATTACAGCGGATCTTTGATAACCAGGAAATAATTGAGATAACACCGTATGATGCCAATCGTGGCGGTTTATTGGTTGAGTTAGAGGGAATCCGCGGCTTTTTGCCTGTTTCTCAACTGGCAGCTGGCCATTATCCCCGTGTTTCCGGTGCTGACAAGGACGAAATCTTGCAGAAGCTAAACCAATTAGCTAACCAGGTTCTACGCGTGCGAATACTTGATGTCTCTAGAAAAGACAACAAGCTGATCTTTTCCGAAAAAGAAGCTATCAAAGACGACATGCAATCGCGTCTGACTGAACTGAAGGTCGGTGACGAAGTGGAAGGTGTAGTGACAGGGGTAATCGATTTTGGAGCCTTTGTAAATGTTGACGGTATTGAAGGTCTAATTCATATTTCCGAGATCTCTTGGGAAAGGGTTGAAGACCCCAAAAACTATGTTAAAGCCGGCCAAACTGTTAAGGCCAAGATTATTGCGATAGACAAAGACCGCCTATCATTAAGCCTAAAACAGATGAGCGAAGACCCTTGGTTACACGAAGTTAAGGCTTTCAAGAAAGGCGACGTAGTTGAGGGTAAAATTACACGTATAACGCCGTTTGGCGCTTTCGTGCAGCTTTCACCATCGGTTGAAGCGTTAGTTCATGTTTCAGAGATGAGTAGTGATGAAGGTGTTGATCCGGAAAAAATCTTCCAGCTAAATGAAAAGAAGAAGTTTAAGGTTCTGGAAATTGACACCGAGGCTCGCAAAATAGCCTTAAGTCTTAAAGACGCAAAGAAGAAATAATATTGTAAATAACAACCTTCCCGGGTAGAAAGGAGCAAACGATGGCTACTACTATAGAAATCAGCGACAACATCACCGTCGGCTCCCTAGCCGAGAAGTTAATGATTCCTGTCTCAAAGTTAATCACCGAACTCATGAAGAACGGGGTTATGGCCACCGTTAACGAGAGGATTGACTTTGATACTGCCCAAATTATTGTGGGCGAGCTGGACGTAGACGTGGAGCTAAAAAAGCAAGAAGCTGAAGACAGCGTACATATTAGAGAGAAAAGAGTGGTATCTGAAAAAGGTGCCTCACGCCCACCCGTTGTGGCTGTTATGGGGCATGTGGACCACGGCAAGACCAGCTTGCTGGATGCCATAAGAGATTCGGCCGTTGTTAAAGGCGAAGCTGGGGGCATTACTCAGCACATTTCAGCTTACCAAGTAAAACATGGCGATCGCTTAGTTACATTCCTAGATACGCCAGGCCATGAAGCCTTTGCTGCCCTTAGGGAGCACGGCGCTCAGCTTACAGATCTAGTAATAATCGTGGTAGCGGCCGATGACGGCGTTAAACCTCAGACTATTGAAGCAATTCGCTTTGCTCGTAAAGCCGGGGTCAAGATTATAGTGGCCATCAACAAGATAGATAAAGAGGGTGCTGACCCTAATCGCATCAAGCAGCAGCTTTCAGAGCAGGATCTATTGGTGGAAGAATGGGGTGGCGATGTAGTGGTCGTAGAAGTATCGGCTAAAGCCAAACAGGGCATAGACCAACTTCTAGATATGGTCTTATTGGTGGCTGATGTAGAAGATCTTAAGGCCGATATAGACGTTCCAGCGGCGGGCTTAGTTATTGAATCGCATATGGAACAGGGCCGGGGACCAGTGGCCATAGCCCTGGTGGAAGCCGGGATACTTCGTAGCGGCGATTACATTATTACTGGTGCGACTTACGCTAAAATTCGAAACCTTGAGTCAACCACTGGTGAACCTTTAAAGGAAGCTGGGCCTTCTACTCCAGTCGTAATTACTGGTTTTAAAGCTCTGCCTGAATTTGGTGATGAATTCGTGGCCGCTAAAGATGAGAAGACCGCTAGAAACGCCGCTGAAGGTGTCACCGTAACTCGTAAGGCCTCTAATAACCGGCTAGATCTTAATAGTAGCGAGCTAATTCGTATCATTAACCGTTCTAACAAGATGAGCGAGCTAAATATTATTATCAAAGCCGATGTCCAAGGATCACTTACTTCGGTCATGGACAGCCTAAAAGCTTTAGACACCGAAGAAGTAGCCGTGCGAATTGTAGCTAGTGGCGTTGGGCCAATTGGTGAGAACGATGTGCATCTGGCAAAGACCAGTTCAGCTATTGTTTATGGCTTTAATGTCACTGTGCCTTCTAGCACTAAACAGCTTGCTAGCCGCGACAGGGTTAGCATTCGCTTGTACAAGATAATCTATGAGCTAATAGACGACGTCAAAGAAGAGCTTACCAAGTTGCTAGCTCCGGAAATCATTGAAACTGAGCTTGGTCGGCTAGTGGTGAAAGGTATCTTTAAAACTACAAAGACTGAAGTCATTTGCGGCGGCGAAGTAACCAAGGGCAAGTTGACTGTCCCGGCTCTAGCTCGAGTTAAAAGAGGTGACGAAGAGCTAGCCGTTGTAGAAATCACAAATCTTAAGAAGGGCCCACAAGATACTAAGGAAGTTTTTGAAGGTGAAATGTGCGGCCTAAGCTTCAAGTCACAATCACGCGTCAATCTAGAAGTCGGTGACCACATAGAGCTATTTACTAGAACAACCGAAGCGCGTACTCTCTAAGTGTAATTTATGGCGATGGTTTTGATGGCAAAAAAGTCACGAAATTCGGCAAAGAAAAATAATTCTTCAGATATGGCCGCTTCTGTCGGCAGCGTTTTAGCCAAATCAGAAACTAGCAAAAGGCTCAGAAAAGCTCCGCCTGTACCGCCGCCCATGTTGCCGATTGCTATCCCCACCAAAAAGGTAAGCAATAAGCTTTATAGACATGCCTTAATGAGCGGTTTTGTAGCAGGCCTGTTTCTCTTGTTAGCAACCTTCATTCTCTGGGTGAGTATAAAATAAGGCTGCATGTTTGTTAAAATAGCTGTAAGGAAGGATCTAGGCCGATGTTTAAACTTGATGAAAACTTATTAATAGAGCTCGGTCTTGGGCCTTTGCCAGCCCAGGAAAAGAATAAAATGCTGGCTCATATCTACGAGACCCTTGAAATGCGTGTTGGCATGAAGCTGGCAGAGCAAATGACTAATGATCAGCTAGATGAATTTGAGGCTTTTATTGATCAAAAAGATGAAGCTGGGGCTCTAAAATGGCTAGAAACCAATTTCCCCAATTACAAAGAAGTTGTAGGTGACGAATTGGAAAAACTAAAAGCAGAGATCAAAGCGGCGGCTCCACAGATTATCGCTGCCAGTATTCAGCCCCCGGCTAGTTCTTAACTAACGAGATGTTTGTAGCCGGCCATAAATGCTTGGCCGGTCATTTCTTTTTTCCCAGCTGGCTTGAGACGTAAAATTTCTAAGGCTTTATCGCCGCAGCAAATGACTAGTTGTTTTTTCAGATTAATAACTTCACCGGGCACACCGGTAGCATCGACAATTTTAGCTTCTAGAATAGTTACTTCCTTTTTACCGATTTCCGTTCTAGATCCTGGCCAGCCCATATAAGCCCTAATCTCACGCTCAATTCGCTCGGCTGGCAAGTTCCAATCCACCGCACCGTCGAGTTTGGTTAAGATATGGGAATATGTAGCGCGATCGGGGTGGGGCTGCTGATGGGGCTTGAGAGTACCTTTAGCTATGCCTGGCAGAACCTCCACAATTAGATCACTTCCTAATTTTTGTAATTGAGTGGCCAATTCAGCTTTAGATTCACCGACGGTTAAGTTTACAAGTTTTTGCTTATAAAGCGGTCCTTCATCCATTTTTGCACTCAGGCGCATAATGGATACGCCAGTCTGGGCTGAGCCATCTAAGATTGCCTGTTCAATTGGCGTCGGCCCTCGGTATACGGGAAGCAACGACGGGTGAACATTTATGATACCTAGAGGAAATTGGTCTAAAATCGCCTGAGGAATAATCTTGCCATAGGCTGCCAGAACAGCAAGCTTGGACTCGTGTGATTTTAATTCCTTGAGAGGACCTGTTACAACTTGCTCTATTTCAAACCCAGCTGCTTCCACGGCTCTAAGGATAACCGGTTCTACCTCAGGAATACCGGTTGCTAATTTCTCGTTACCAAAGAATACTATTTTTTTTGACATCTTTTTCATAGTTTAACTTTTGTAATTGACCCTCGTCGTCCAACTTGTAGAAAGCCGCTGGATTATCTTTTATATGATCAATAAACAATATCCCGTTTGTGTGATCAATTTCGTGCTGGAAGACCCGGGCCAAAAACCCCTCAGCTTTCAAACGTACCAGCTTGCCGTTCTCGTCCATGGCTTTTATGCGGACTTTCTCGTGTCTTGGAACTTTGCCATAGATATTGGCGATACTCAGGCAACCCTCAAAATCTTCAGATACTTCACCTTCATATTTAGTGATCTCGGGATTAATGAAGACCGCAAATTTACGGTTTTTCCTGTCTTCAAAATTATCCCTAATAATTACTACTCGTTGTAATTTATCTATTTGAACTGCTGCTAGGGCTACACCTAGTTCGTGCCTACGGCTATCTTCCCACCCCAGAGTTGCACCTTGCATTTGGTCTATCAATTTCTTGACGTCGTCAGTTATAAAACTGACTTTTTTTGACCGCTCGCGCAGACGCGGATTGGGCAAAGCTATAATATCTTCTTTCACTTTAGGCTTAAGTATAGCCTATCTGTTAAAAATCGCCAGCTGCGAAGGTTACAGAAGATTTATAGGATCAATATCGTGGAACCAATTGGCGGGCAATTCTTTAATTATCTTGGTTAAAACCGACCTTTGTTTAGTCTTAATAATAAGTTGCCAGGCGTATCTATTGTTCTGTTTTTCATGGAACGCCGGTGCGGGTCCAAGGATGTTTATAGGTAGATTTTGGCTCGCTAAACTTGTCGCAAGTTTTTCACAAGCCTGGGCGGCACTAGATTGGCTAGAACGCACGCATGTTAGTTTAAGCAAGTGACAAAAGGGCGGGAACGTGAATGCCTGACGCTCTTTTATTTGCTGGTTATAGAAAAGTTCATAATCTTTGTTGACGGCAGCTTTTACAACTGGACTATCGGGGTTGTAGGACTGCAAGACTACTTTCCCGGCCTGATGCCCACGTCCCACTCGGCCCATAACCTGGCCAATCATCTGAAAAGTAACTTCATCGGCGGTATAGTCCGGTATATAAAGCCCCGTGTCGGCCACAATAATGCCAACCAAACCTAATTTTGGCAGATCCAGACCCTTAGAAAGTATCTGGGTGCCAACTAATATATCGACATTGCCATCCCTGATATCTTCATAATAGTGCGCCAAACTTTCAGCCCTTAGGTTGTCACTATCAAACCTCTTTACTCGGGCGCGAGGGAATAATCGTTCAAGCTCGGTCGTAATCATTTTGGTACCAATACTTTTAAAGATAATATCTGAGCTCTTGCAGTTTGCGCATGTGGTGGGCACGTTTCCCCTATGGCCGCAGGTGTGGCATAAGGCAACATGTTGATCGCTATGATATGTAAGCGGTAGGTCGCAATTTGGGCATAACAATTGCCAGCCACAGACCTGACACAGGATAATTCTTGCCGTGCCACGTCGATTTAAAAATAATAAAGCCTGTTGGTCTTGGCGGATACTCTCCTCAACACTGGCTAGTAGACTATTTGATAGCCACCTGGACTTTGTAAATTCATCGCGATTTCTAAGTGACACAATTTTTGCCATGGTCTGGTTGCTTACTGATTTAACAGCTGGCTCTGTCATGCGAATTATTGGCAAAGACTTAGCCTTGAAGGTGTAATAATCGGATGTGGAAGGGGTGGCGGAACCCAATATAAGCCTAGCATGGTGAAGATGGCTTAGCTGGGCCGCGACGCGTGATGACTGGTAATGCGGCACCTGATCCTGTTTGTAGGCATTATCATGAGCTTCGTCCATCACAATTAGCCCTAGGTTCTTTATGGGTGCGAAAAGAGATGAGCGTGGACCAACTACCACCAGCGGCTCACTGGCTTCAAGTATATGTAACCAGTTATCTCTTTTTTGTGCATTCGACAAGTGAGAGTGAATAATAACTACTTTACCTGGGAAAACAGACTCAAATGTCTTTATTAGCTGCGGGGTCAAACCGATTTCTGGTGTCAGAATTAGTACTGAGCGCTCGTTATTGAATTCGTGGATGGCTAACTCTAAATAGACACGGGTCTTGCCTGTACCGGTGTCACCATGCAACATAACTGGTTTATTTAACGGAGTTTTATTTATTTGTTTGATGGCTAATTTCTGGTCGTTTGTCAATTCGGGTAAGGCACGGGCCTTTTGCTGGTTGGTCTTTCTGTCTATCTGTCTGGCTTTTTGTAGCAGACCATTGGGCAAAAAGAGTTGAGTTATAAGACCGGATGGGCCAGGGTAATATGACCTTAGCCATTCCATTAACTTCATATTTTCCCCTGACAGAGGGACCTCATTTACCAACCTTATAATTGGCTCGGTCTTAAACTTAGGCTTTTTAACTTCCCTAAAAACAACACCCAAGACTGACGTTTGTCTTAGGTTTACATTTACAATTAACCCCGGCTTCAGACTAGTTTTGCTACCATAAGTCAAAGGCTTTTCGCCGTGGAATTTTTGACTGCCAACCCAGACCTCATAGTAATGCATGGCTACATTATAAATCTTTCAAATTGCCAAATGTGTTGAAATGATAAACTAAGTTGACTATACTTGACGTTGTCCTTATAACAATAGAAGCTTATGTTAGACGTATTTATCACTTCCAGGGTGCGTAGAAAAATAATTGTGGTGTATGCTAAGTACCCCGATTTTAAAACCCATGTCCGAGGCCTGGCTAAGCTTATTAAAGAAGATGCTGGTAATATTCAGCGTGAATTAAAGCGTCTGGAAAAAATCGGATTTCTTATTTCCGAGAAACAAGGCAATACCAAGATCTATCATACAAATAAACACTTTGCGATCTTCAAAGAACTACAAAGCATAGTGTTGAAATCACAACGAATAACTCAAAAAAAGCACCTGGGCCAGCAATAACCCCTAAGCAACACTTGTAAAAACTAACTATTTAAGATAGACTTTTCTCTTATGATCCAAGTTACACGAAAAGATTCAAAAGAATCGTTAGAGAACCTGATACGGCGCTTTACTCGTAAGGTGCAGCAAGCAGGTGTTATTACTGTTGCTAAACAGAACCAATATTTTGAAAAGCCTATTAGCAAGCGAGACCGCCGGGAAAAAGCCATCGTCCGCCGCGAACGCAAAGCCATCAAGATTAAAAAAATTCGATTAGGCCAAAAATAAAGCCGGGGTTTCTTAGCTTTTAACTTTCCTTATAGTTCTGCTACACTTTGGTTAAGATGACGATTAAGCAACAGATAGAAGCTGACCTGAAGCAGGCCATGCTTAGCGGCGACAAAGTTTTAACCACTACCTTGCGTGGTCTAAAAAGCTCAATCCTAGACGAAGAGATTGCTAAGAACCTGAGGGAAACTGGCTTGAGTGATGATCAGACCATTCCTTTATTGCAAAAAGAGGCCAAAAAACGTCAAGAAAGTGCGGATTTATTTGCTCGTGGCGGCAATGATGAAAAGCACCAGGCTGAACTTGATGAAAAAGTGGTAATTGAAAAATATTTACCGGCCCCGATGTCCGAAGACGAGATAAAAAGTTTAATCGATGAAGCCGTGTCCTCAACTAATGCCAGCGGTATGCAGGCCATGGGCCAGATTATTGGATTAGTGAAGCAAAAAATTGGTCCCGCTGCCGATGGTTCTGTTATTGCGCGTTTGGTCAAGGAAAAACTCCAATGATTGTGTTCATGGGGGCGGCAGGCAGCGGTAAAAGCGTTCAAGGCCGAATGCTAGCTGATGAACTTGGTCTGCCATGGGTATCGACTGGTGAGTTTTTGAGAATGCTGGTTGCAGGTCAAGACCGCAAAGATATGATGTCTGGTAAGCTATTGCCGGATAGGGATATTATTCAACTGGTTAGAAAAATATTTAACATAATAAATACAGATCATGGGTTTGTCTTAGATGGGTTTCCGCGAACACTTGCCCAAGCTGACTGGCTGCTTAACCAAGTCAAACACGGCCAGTTAACCATTACTGCTTTGATTAACATTCAAGCCTCGCCGGAAGTTATTAAAAAACGGTTGATGAGCAGGGGCCGCACCGACGACACTGAAGAATCCATAGGAAAAAGAATTAAAGAGTATCAGCAATTTGTAGTGCCCATAATAGAGCATTTCGAGAAAGCTGGAGTGCCGGTCTACGAGATTAATGGCGACCAATCTCCGCTAGCCGTTCATGAAAAGATAATAGCTTTGGTAAGGAAAGAGCGTAAACTTGTACACCCGGATTAAAACCGAGTCTGAGATTCGTGCTATGCGAACTGGCGGGAAAATTCTGGCCACAGTTTTAGACCGTCTATCAAAGCACGTGATGGTTGGTATGAATACTCAAGCCTTGGCGGATTTTGCCGCCAAAGAACTACAATCACTCGGTGGTAAGCCGGCGTTTTTGGGTTACTATGATTTCCCCGACGTCCTATGTGTTTCTGTAAATGATGAAGTGGTCCACGGCATACCTAAGCGGTCTAAGGTGATAAACAGCGGCGACATAGTGAGTATGGACTTCGGTGTCTTATATGATGGCTTAATCACTGATGCCGCTATAAGCGTTATTGTTGGCAAGGCAAAACCAGGCGACGAAAAGCTAGTTGAAACTACTAAAAAGTCTCTATATGCAGGCATAAAGGCCGTAAAGTCCGGGGTATACGTTGGCGATATATCGGCCGCCATTGAAAAAATACTAACAGCCAACAATTACGGTATCGTTCGTGATCTAGTTGGCCATGGAGTTGGCCACAAACTTCACGAGGATCCCAACATACCTAATTATGGGCACAAGAGGACTGGCTCGCGCTTAGAAAAGTCTATGACGATTGCCATTGAACCTATGGCTACACTCGGTGACTGGCATGTATACACTGGTAGCGATGGCTGGACAGTTAATACTAAAGATGGCAGTCGTTCCGCACATTTTGAACATACCGTTCTAATTACAGATAGCGGAGCAGAAATATTAACTCAGCTTTAAGCCAGACCTGCTTGCCGCTAAGCAAGTATTAGCGGTATACTTTCCAGCATGCGAGATTCTCTGCCGACTCATTATTTCGGCCTTGATATTGGTACTAGTACGGTTCGTTGTGTGGTAGGTATGTCCGATATGGACAATCCTTCCCAGATATCGGTAATAGGTCATGGTAGTGCTGCTAATGTTGGCATGCGTAAGGGCGTAGTTGTGCATCCCGAGGATGTTACTGAAGCGGTAATCAAAGCCGTAAACGAGGCTGAACGTCTATCTGGAATTCATATAACTAGTGCCGCAATTAACGTTAACGGAGCGCATGTTATTGGCCTTAACTCCAAGGGTGTAATTGCCATAAGCTCGCCCAATCGAGAAATAACGCCAGAAGATCGTCTTAGGAGTGAAGAGGCTGCGACAATTGTTCAGCTGCCGCCCAATCGAGAAATAATCCAGGTCTTCGCCAAAAACTATCAACTTGATGGCCAAGACAATATAAAAGACCCCGTTGGGATGCATGGCGTTAGACTAGAGGTTGATACCCACATTGTAACGGCTCTCATACCCAATATGCGTAGTCTGGATATGGTTTTAGATAAATCTCACATAGTGCCTTCACATCACACTGTATCTGCTCTGGCCGCCGCCGAAGCCGTATTAAATAGACAACAAAAAGAATCGGGAACACTTTTGTTAGACATCGGAGCCGGAACAACCAACATGGTAGTTATTGAAGATGGTGAGGTGCAACACGTCGCTGTCTTGCCTCTAGGCGGCATTAATATTACTAACGATTTAGCAATTGGTTTAAAAACCGATTTGGACATAGCCGAACTTGTAAAAGTTGAACACGCCACACTAGAAGGTGAACCTTCAAGCGATACAATCGGCATAACTTTAAATGGCAAAGACCATCAATTCAGCGCAGAAGATATTAGGATGATAACTGAAGCGCGGGTAGAAGAGCTTTTAGAATACGTCGATAAAGAATTAAAAAAGATACATCGCTCTCGCAAACTTCCTGGCGGTGTGGTGCTGGTTGGCGGCACGGCCAAGTTGCCCGGGATAGCCGACTTTGCTCGTGAGAAGCTGCAGCTTGCCGTGCGTTTGGGTAAGCTCCAAGCTCTAAGTGGTTTAGTAGACACGGTTCAAGATTTGGCATTTTGCACAGCTGTCGGACTTATGGAGCTTGATATGCTTTTACTGCCTTCCTATCAAATGCAACAGAGACAGCAGAATACAAATGTATTCGGACTTATAGAAGGTTTACTCAAACGAGTCCGACGCTGATCATTGGTGTGGACTTTTGAACACCATTTGGAGTATACTCGGGTCGTATAGAGTTTAAGAGGTAAATCAATGCCACAAGTTGCACCAGCTGTTGAGACATTCGCCCGCATTAAAGTAGTCGGCGTGGGCGGCGCCGGCGGCGCTGCCGTAAATAGAATGATTGAAGCCGGGATAGAAGGCGTCGAATTCATCGTTATAAATACTGACGCCCAAGCTATTCACCACTCCAAGGCTCATAAAAAAATCCACATTGGGAGCGAAACCACGCGTGGTTTGGGCGCAGGGGCTGACCCTGCCATTGGCGAAAAGGCTGCCCAAGAGTCTTTGGAGGAAATCAAAAAGGCTGTTGAAGGTGCCGACATGGTTTTTATTACAATTGGCGCCGGTGGCGGTACTGGAAGCGGTGCGGGCCATATCGTAGCAAAAGAAGCTAAAACTGGCGGCGCACTTGTTGTTGGTTTTGCTACAAAACCCTTTGCTTTTGAAGGCGATAAGCGCCGACGGAATGCCGAAATAGCCATTTCCAACCTTCGTGAAAGCGTGGATACATTAATTGTCATACCCAATGACCGATTACTTCAGACAATTGATCGTCAAACGCCGCTTCTAGAAGCCTTTAAGGTTGCGGATGATGTTTTACGCCAAGGCGTACAAGGTATATCCGACTTAATAACTGTTCACGGCTTGATAAATCTTGATTTCGCTGACGTTAAAGCCGTTATGAATGATGCCGGTTCATCATTGATGGGAATTGGCCGGGCATCTGGTGAGAACCGTGCGGTCCAAGCTGCTCAACAGGCTATTGAATCACCACTACTTGAAGTATCAATTGATGGCGCCAGGGGTATCTTGTTCAATGTTATTGGCGGCACCGATATGTCGATGCATGAAATTAATATGGCAGCCGAAACCATTACTTCAGCAGCTGATCCGGATGCCAACATCATATTTGGAGCCACTATTAATCCTGACTTAGATGGTGAAATGATCATTACAGTTGTAGCTACAGGTTTTGATGCCTCATATTTTGCAAATAGAGTTGCGCCTAAAGCTTCCAAGGACTTTGTGTCTGCTAAAAGCGCCGATAAAGTTATGCAAGATATAGACATGGAACTCGACGATAAAGAAGAAAAAAGTGAGTTTCACAACGATACACCTATGCCAAACATATGGACACTTGAAAACAGCGAAGAAACTGAAGAAAAAACTGACAAAGAAGCCGAGACACCCAATGAGATATTCACTAGCGATCACGAAGAAGACGAATTAGAAAAACCATCCTTTTTGAGAAGGCTCAAACGGCGTGGCAACAAGGACGATGAGGAAGAATAAGGCCGTAAATAATACAGCGTTATTTTCTTGCAAAACGCTATCACTAGCGCTATCATCAGATATGAACCGCTATATATAGTGATAAACATTAACGGTAGCACATTTAGATTGAACAAAGGAGGTATACAGCATGATATGCAGTCAATGCCACCAAGCGGATACAAAAGTTATCGAATCTCGTGATGTGGCCGAAGGTGAAGCGATTCGCCGCCGCCGAGTTTGTACCGTCTGCCAGCATCGTTTTACCACTTATGAGCGTGTAGAACACCCTCAGATAATAGTGATAAAAAATAATGGCAGCCGAGAACTCTTTAATCGCGAAAAACTGATGGCCGGTTTGTATCGAGCTTGTGAAAAAACCCCTGTCACTAGCCTCGACCTTGAACGTTTAGTGGCAGATATTGAACAGCAAATTTATGCGTGTGGCGAGCAGGAAGTATCATCGGTCAAGATCGGTGACATTGTGATGGATGCTCTTGCAAAGACAAACGAGGTCGCCTACGTTCGTTTTGCCAGCGTATACCGCCGTTTTAAAGACATCGCCGGATTTGAAAGGGAATTAATTCAAATTCGAGAGCGCAAGACTGGTAACCTCAAGATCAAATAAAAGAACTTGAGGGTTGCCCCGTTCGTTCTATTGGTTAGTAACTATTTTGACAAATTCTGTAGTCAGGATCTATTATTAACTCACGTATAAAACGAGCAGGGGAGCTTTTGCCAGGTCGTCTTTGAGAGCGGACGGACATACGGCAAACTCTAAACAAAAATTAACCGCCCGCACGCGGGCTAACTAAAATAAAACAATTATAAAGAGAGGGTACTATGGGACAAACTACTATCTTGGGCCGTAGAAGACTGTTTACGGCCCCAAAATCTAAGGCTTACGACCAGCTAAAATGGGTCGAACGCGACTCGGTCATTATGAATCCGATGACCAACAAGCCAGTTTTCGAACAAAAAAGTGTCGAATTTGGCGAAGACTGGTCGCAGAATGCAATTAATATAGTTGCTCAAAAATATTTTACAGGTACGCCCGGTACACCCGAACGTGAAGATTCACTTAAAAAGCTGATTGACAGAGTAGTAGATACTGTCACTAGACAAGGTTTGCAAGAAGACTATTTCGAATCTGAGGCGGAGGCAGAAGACTTCCGTGAAGAATTAAAGTACATTCTAGCCACCCAAAGGGCGGCCTTTAACTCGCCAGTCTGGTTTAATATTGGCGCTCCCCAGAGGTCTCAACAGGCCAGCGCCTGTTTTATATTAGCCGTTGATGACACTATGCCTTCTATTCTAAATTGGTACAAAGAAGAGGGAATGATTTTTAAAGGTGGATCGGGCTCAGGTATTAACCTAAGTACCATCAGATCTTCAGTAGAAAAACTTGGCGAAAGCGCAGGTACGGCGTCTGGACCGTTGTCCTTCATGCGCGGGGCAGATTCTTCGGCCGGAGCTATAAAGAGCGGCGGCAAGACTCGTCGCGCGGCAAAAATGGTTATTTTGAATTCCTCCCACCCAGATGTTGAGGAGTTTATTTGGTGTAAGGCTATTGAAGAGCGTAAGGCTCGAGTTCTGCAAGAAGCTGGTTATGACATGGATCTGGATGGCCGTGACTCTTTTTCCGTGCAGTACCAAAATGCCAATAATTCGGTACGCGTAACAGATGACTTTATGCAATCGGTAGCTAACAATGATGACTGGCAGCTGGTAGGTGTAACCGACGGCAGGGTCATTAAAACCGTCAAAGCTCGAGAGCTCTTCCGTCAAATTGCTGAGGCAGCCTGGGAATGCGCTGATCCGGGAATGCAATTCGACACTACAATTAATCGGTGGCATACCACGCCTAATGCTGGCCGAATTAATGCCAGTAACCCCTGTAGTGAGTATATGCACCTAGATAACTCTGCTTGTAACTTAGCTTCAATCAATCTTCTTAAATACTTAAACGAGGACGCGACTTTTGACATTGAAGCCTTTAAGCATACAGTGGAATTAATATTCACGGCTCAAGAGATTTTGGTTGGATACAGTGAGTACCCAACAGAGAATATTACAAAAAATGCTCGTGCTTACCGCGAATTAGGCCTAGGCTACGCCAATTTAGGGGCGCTTCTAATGGCCCAAGGCCTGCCATATGACTCAGATGAAGGTCGTGCCCAGGCTGCAGCCATGACGGCACTTATGACTGGCCACGCGTACGCTACGAGCGCCAGACTAGCTAATCGGGTTGGACCCTTTGCTGGCTTCCATAAAGACCGAGAAGGCATGTTAAATGTGCTCAGAATGCATCGCGAGGAAGTTTCCAAGATTGATGCCAGCCTAGTATCAGAGGAGCTGCTTAGCGCAGCTGCTAGTGCTTGGGATGAAGCGGTCGAGTTAGGAGAACTCTACGGAGTTCGGAACTCCCAAGCTAGTGTCTTGGCTCCAACAGGCACAATTGGTCTCATGATGGACTGCGATACTACTGGCATTGAACCAGACCTAGGACTGGTTAAACACAAAAAGCTAGTCGGTGGCGGGACTATGAATATCGTTAACCAAACAGTGCCTCGGGCATTACGATCACTTGGCTATACCAAGGCCCAAATTGATCAAATAGTTGGCTATATTGATGTTGAAAAGACAATAATCGGGGCTCCTCACCTCAAGAAAGAGCATAAAGCAGTCTTCGCATGCTCAATGGGCGATAACGCCATCCATTACATGGGGCATGTAAAGATGATGGGAGCTGTCCAGCCCTTCATATCGGGCGCTATAAGCAAAACTGTGAACATGCCTGAAGATGTAACTATAGAAGATGTTGAGCAGCTTCATACCGAAGCCTGGAAACTGGGCTTGAAAGCAGTTGCTATATATCGTGATAACTGTAAGGTTGGCCAACCACTGTCTATGGCAAAAAAAGACAGTAGTAAAAATGATGATAAACAAACAACGGAAGTAGCCAAAGACATGATTATTGTTAAGGGTGCTGTCAGGCGCGAACTCCCGAAAGTTCGTAACTCCAAGACTTTCTCTTTTAAGGTGGCTGATAGCCATGGCTACATGACGGTAGGTGAGTATGATGACGGAGTGCCCGGTGAAGTATTTGTAAATATCGCCAAACAAGGCTCGACCCTAAGAGGTGTCATGGATGCTTTCGCAATCTCATTGAGTCATGGTCTTCAGTTTGGTGTACCTCTGAAAGATTACGTGAAGTCCTTTACTAGCATGTCATTTGCTCCGGCAGGTATTACTGATGATCCAGACATACGTACCGCCTCATCTATAGTCGATTATCTTGCTAAGCGACTGGCAAAAACTTATCTGTCATTTGATGACCAGTTGGAGCTCGGCCTAGCCTCCATAGAAGATATGCCGGACGAGCAGACTAGTTTGCTGGAACCTGAGATACCTGTGGCTCAAGAAAAGACAGCAGAACCAGCCCCTCCGCTAGAGTTGAAAGTTACGTCGAAAACCGTTACCACCTCTACCAAGGTAGATTCTGCGCCGCTATGCTTTAACTGTGGTAATCAGACTCAAAAATCCGGCAGTTGCTATGTCTGCACCAGTTGCGGTAGTACTACCGGTTGCTCATAGGTTTCGCAAGAACTCCATAAACGCTCTTGCCACTGGGTACAATCAGCGGCATACTAAACGCTAGTAGCATAAGAGGATTGTATAGGTGTTTAAAGCTGGAGGCAGAAAAAGACTAGTCATAGGCTTGGTATCGCTTGTTGCGGCTGTATTTTTAACTGGACAGCTGGCTTATGCAATTGCTAAAGGCTACCAGACAAGCGATACCGGCCTCCAAACCGGCATGGTTGTGTCATTGACACTAGATGGCAATAAAGACACGGTAGAGAGAGCTACTCAGGCCACGAGCAATACCATCATTGGCGTGGTTACTACCACAGACCAAAGCCCTCTATCCGTTAGTGAGGGTAAAACTAAGATACTTGTAGAAAACGAGGGAAGCGTAGAAGCCTACGTAAGTGATATAAACGGATCGGTTAAGACAGGTGATCAGCTAGAAATATCCCAACTCAAGGGTATTTTAATGAAAAAATCTGATTCTAGCCAAGGCCGAGTCTTGGCGACGGCTGTAAACGACAGCGGTTCATCCACTGAATATTCTTATCAGGACGGTGGTCAAACAAAAACCACCAAGATCAGTAGAATTAATGTAAATCTCTTGCAAGGTAATACCACTACTTCAACTAATGACTCTTCTTCTTTGAGCAGGCTGGGCAGGCAGATCACAGGTAAAAATGTTGGTGAACTTAGGCTTATTCTAGCAATGTTTATTTTTCTTCTTGTGCTTATAACCGAAGGTGGAATTCTTTACGGGGCCATCTCTGGCGGCCTTAATGCCATGGGGCGTAACCCCTTGGCAAAGAAAGGTATTCGTAGCGAACTTCTTAGGGTTTTTCTTCTAGCCGCCGGAATCTTGATCATAGGCTTATCAGCCATGTATGCCATGCTGTGGATATAAGTTGACCATTTCACAACAAGACTACAACTAGAGTTTAACAGGGAAAGCGCTCGCCGTTTTAAAGGCATACTAAATTATTTATTCAATTTTGGCCAAATTTCACACTTTATATCTTGACGCTGTCACATTAAAGACCGATAATTGTCACAGAATTGAACACAAAAGTTTAATAAAAGCGAATACAA
The DNA here is from genome assembly GCA_035479935.1 of Patescibacteria group bacterium. GTDB lineage: Bacteria > Patescibacteriota > Saccharimonadia > Saccharimonadales > JACOTW01 > DATIIF01. The sequence goes on along the minus strand of DATIIF010000038.1, from coordinate 5,406 downwards.
AAATTCAGATATGAAAGTAACCTGCACCAGTTGTACGAAGAGATTTGACGGTCGACGCGATGCGAAGACCTGTTCTCCTAGATGTAGAAAGCGTTTACAGCGTCTTATTCTGGCTGCTAGCCAGGTTACTCATGAAGTTGGTGACGAGATCAAGGACGAGATCAAACAGGTTGAGCAAGCTGTTGAAACTTCTGCTCGAGCATTAGTAAGCAACCAGGAGGGGTTTGCTTTAGTCGATGAGCCTGGAGCGGTAGCTACGGCACCTCCAACCACAACGATAAGCCCTCAAACTGTTACTCCGATGCCCGCACCACAGGTTTCTATCCCTAATCCAGCACCTACACCTATAGCCGTAGCTCGTGAACCCCAGCCAGCCCCAGTAAACGTGCAGCCTACACCTGCACCCATACCAGTAGTCCCTGAACCCAAAACAGTAAGTACGGTACCTATCCGACCCGCCCCCACACCTATAAGCTCTCCCGTATCCACGATACCTGGGCCAACATTCCCAATACAACCCAAACCACAACCGTCATTACCCATAAATGACATCTATGCTAAGCCCACTCCTAGCTCATTTGAGCCAGCTAAACCATCAACAAATTCCAGTAGCCTATCAAACTTAGGATATTACGAGACCCCTGTTAAAAGTGTGACAAATGGTCCGGTTGTCAGTAGCTACAGCGCACCTCAAGCTAACTATCTAGTGAATTCTTCACTGGAAGTTCACGACCCGGGAAACATCCCGTTACCAACAAAAGAGAAGCCAAAACAGAACAACTACTATAGCACGGGCGTATCACCTTTCTCACGACGTAGGACCAAAGTGCTGGCGAGCCTAGTAGTCGCCGGAATAGTAATATTCTCAAGTGTTGGCTTCTTGGTAGCTGGCCGCCAAACCCCTTTGTTTCAAAAAGCCAAGCAAGGCGTTAGCCCGCAAGATATAAGCCTTAGGGATAATGTCTTAACTACTGCACCTCAGGCGCTACAGGGGACAAACAAGGCAATATTTGTAAACGGGGATATTATTACCAATTCTACTCTTAAGGTAGTTAACGGTAATACGACTACAACTATTGGTCTTGATAACCCGACTTCTGATCATGAAGTTAAATTCCCAGATGCTTCAGGGACTGTTTGTTTGACTACAAACAACTGTAGTTTTGCAACGACTGGTGAATTAACTGCATTACAGAGGCAGGTTGCTAACAACAGTGCAAATAATACAACATCTACCTCAAGCAACAATAACGGAGTTAGCTCTGTAAATAATGCAACAGGTGACATCACAATACAGGGGACGCCGAATCAAGTAAATGTTACAACATCAGGCACAACAATAACCTTAAGCACCCCACAAGACATAAATACTAACTCCGACGTTCAGTTTGGCAGTCTAAATTTAAGCGGAGATTTAACCCTGGGTCCTGGCAGCACACTCTTTACAAATGGCATCATACAAACGGGTACTGGAAACGACATATCAATTAATGCCGGAAGTGATAACATTGTTTTTACGGCGGGCGGGCGTACATTCCAATTCCCAACAAGTGGGCCGGGTAGTCAAACCATATGTACTACTGGCGTTACTTGTGCTTCTGGTGGAGGCCAAGCGGTATTGCTTGCACCGGGTTCAGTACAAAATGACAATACGGTTGACGCCTCAATTTTTATAAACGATACCGGAGGAGGGAATTTGCTCCAGTTCCAATCTGGAGGTGTTGACCGTTTCGTAGTAAGTAATTCTGGGGGCATAACAGCCGCCAGTTTGACTTTAGGCTCACCTTTAACAATACCTAACGGTGGTACTGGGGCCACAACAGCCTCTGGTGCTCGAACAAACCTCGGGGCTGCAGCTTCTGGTGCTAACGCAGACATAACCTCTACCACAGCACTGAACACCATTACCCCTTCGGCAGCTCTTACAGTTGGAGCTACTGGCCAGAGTTTTGTACTTCAGGGTAACGCTTCTAGCACCATAACAGCAACCGGCGGAGGCTTTACTACCACCATCGGTTTTGCCGGTACTCCAGTTGGTAATATCACTTACAACTTTGACCGCACAGCTTCCGCCGGCACTTACACCATTTGCACTACCGCCGGCAACTGTGTAGGAACCGGCGGCGGAGTCTCCACCCCTGGGGGTACCACCAACCGCGTTGCTAAATTTACAGCAGCGCAGTCCATTGGCGACAGCAATATAAGTGATGACGGAACAACAGTAACAATACTGTCGGCATTAGGCATTAACGGCAATGTTACAGTTGGCGATGCTAGCACTGATAGAGTAACGTTTACATCTCAGATTTTGGGCGCTAACCCACTTGTATTCCAAGGAGCAACCGATAATGCCTCAACTACAACCTTTGCTATAACTGATCCTACTGCTCTTCGGACAATCACATTCCCTAATGCCTCTGGTACAGTGGCAGTTTCTGCTTCTGGCAACATCGCTCTAGATAGTTTCGGAAATATAACTTTTACCGGTACTCTGCCAGTTGGTAACGGTGGCACTGGTGCCACTAGCTTTACAAGCAATGGGGTGATTTACGGTAACGGTGCTGGGGCACTTCAGGTGACATCGGCGGGCACACCGGGGCAGGTTCTACTAGCTAACGCTTCAGGCGTGCCGACATTTACAACTTTATCTGGAGATGTAACTGTTAACAGTACAGGTGCCACCACCATACAACCTGACTCAGTTGCTCTGGGAACAGATACAACCGGTAACTATGTGACTTCGCTAACTGCTGGTAACGGCATTAGTGTAGGAGCCGCCGGGGAAAGTGCTACTCCAACTGTGGCTCTGGCGGCCCTAACTGCCGACTGGAACCAAACGGGCGCCTTTGACATCACTCTGAATAATGCTTCTAGCGAACTAAAGATTCTAGAAAGTGCTGGTGCCACATTCTTTGGGACCTTAGATGTTGGAGATCTGACGGCCAATCGGACCTATGTATTACCTGACTTAACTGCTGCTAGTGACACAATCTGTCTAGTCACCCTAGGTAACTGTGCCGGCAGTGGTGGTGGAGTTACAACTTCCGGCGGTACCACTAACAGGGTAGCTAAGTTTACGGGTGCTAATTCAATTGGTGACTCAACCATTAGTGATGACGGGACGAATGTCTCCTTAACTGGCAACCTTAGCATACAAGGCGGTACCGTAAACCTCGGCGTAGCTTCTACTACCACCGGTTCTCTAAATCTTTACAACGGGGCTAGTGCTAATGCCGGAACACTGCAAGTTTCTTCACTCGGTCAAGCCACGACCTTTAACCTGCCAGATCCGGGTGCCGCCTCAGTAGATATTTGTTTGAGCAGTGGCAACTGTGTGGGCGGTGGCGGTGGCGGTGCCCCTAACGGCGCAGCTTATCTGACGGTCGGCAATGATGCTACTTTGTCAGCCGAGAGGGCTATTGCCGTCAACGCCACCAACCTAAGCTTTACAGATGGTGGTGCTAACGGGAGCTATACCATCAATACTATCCAAGGCATTGCCACTACCAGCACTCCTAGCTTCGCCGGTCTGACTTTGACCGGCAATCTAAATCTAGGAGCGAATACACTTCAAGGCACCACAGCTATAATTGACTTTACTAACTTTGATGTTGCCAGCAATGGCAATGTTACGGCTGGCACCTTCAATAGCCAGACTATCTCCAGTGCCGCAAACTTTACGGGGACCCTGGCGGTTACAACCCTAGGCAGTGCAAGCACCGATACCGTCATCTGCCGCAATGGCTCTAACCAACTTGCTACCTGCAATAGTACCTTTGCTACGACTGCTAATGCCTTCCTCCAGGGCGGCAACAGTTTTGGCACTACAGCCATTCTTGGTACCAATGACGCTAACTCACTCAACATTCGCACCAACAGTACTACTGCTATTAGCATAGACACATCTCAAAACACCACCTTTAGTGGCAACATTGTAGTCGCAGCTAACAAATCTCTAACTCTAAACGGCGGCAACACCGCCTCTCGTCCAGCCTCACCAACCGAAGGCATGGTCTACTATGACACCACTACTAAACAGCTATTGACTTATGCCAATGGCAAGTGGCAAGCCGATAGGACTACGGCTACGAAGATCGTTGCAGCTAGCAACTCCAGCCAGGCAGAAAAGGACGCGGCTGACTATGTGGCTGATGGCACTGGTGACCAAGTAGAGATTAATGCAGCATTAACAGCCGCCTCCGGTGGCAAGGTCTACTTGATGGAAGGTACCTACGTTGCCAATGCCACCATCTTGATACCTAACAACACTACCTTAGCTGGAGCAGGTAGAGGCACAGACATAGAACTAGCAGATATTGATGCTACCGATAACCTTATTGAGAACTCCGACACCAGCACTGGTACCGGAATAACTATTCGAGACCTTAGAATTGATGGAAGAAACGATCTGAACACAGCCGGAGTACAACACGGTGTTTACTTAAATGGTATGGGAGGGGGCAGTGGTGCATCAGTGCGTGTAGGTGCAAAATTGTCTAACCTTTACGTTGCGAATTTTAGGGGCAACGGCTTCGGTAACTGCATATATCTAATTAATTCACGGGGCAATACTTTAATAAACAATAGAGCTGAAAACTGTAGATTTGGCTTTTTCCTAGAAACATCACCCAATAACACTTTGTCTAATAACTTTGCTGAGAACAATGGGTCTGAGGGCTTTTATGTCTACAATTCTTCTGACAACACTGTACTTGACGGTAACACGGCAAGTAATAGCCACGAAGGCTTTGATTTGGAGAGTTCTTCAGGCATAACATTGACTAATAATATTGCCGAGGATAGCGCTGGCGGTGGGGATGGCATATTTATTTACCAAGTCAGTAATAGCGTGGTAAGCGGTAATATATCCAGGAATAATGCTGGTGAGGGCATTTATTTACTCGATTCATCTAACATTACAGTGACAGGTAATAGTATTACTCAAAGTGGATACGATGGTATAGGCATTGAAACCTCAGATAGCAATGTTGTTAGTGGCAACAAAATTAGTGATAGCGGACAGACCGACGGAACTGGTGATGGTATTTATCTAACCACAGCAGATAACAACAGCATTACTGGAAACACTATAACGGACACGGCCGGCATAGACTACGCCATAAACATTTTTAATAGCACTTCAGACAAAACCTACTTATCAAATAATACCTTCTCGGGAACTGGAGCTAGTTCTATCAACGATCTCGGCACCGGCACTGTCTATGCCAACCAAGCCCGTGGACAGAACGGCGCGCAGCTAACTGTTCGCACCGCTAATGCTACTGATGCCTTCCAGATCCAAAATGCTACTGGTTCAGCCCTCTTTACAGCCGACACCACAAACCAACGCATTGGCATCGGCGACACCACCCCAGCCTACGCCCTAACAGTAGGTAATGGTGATCT
>DATIIF010000037.1:0-5416 GCA_035479935.1 Patescibacteria group bacterium | reverse complement strand
GCCATCGGCTTTCGCGAATCATTCCTGCTTTTGTCCAGCCGCTTGCACCACATAGATAAAGTAACTGTTTTAAACGCCAGCCTAATTGACCGTGGCGTCTATGTAATATTCTTAGCGCTACTATTCATAGTCGTTTTAAGTCTTCACGCCAAAGACCGATTGCAACTCTCCGCCTTAAAAAATAATACTAGCCAATAAGTTAAGAGACCTTAGACGGCAGCCAATGCTTTCGCCCCTACCAAAGGTGAAGTGGTGGTATAACCCACATTGGCTACTGGTACAGTTTCCGTATCTAATAATTCATTAAAAAAGGCGGTTGCCCGCTTAAGAGTTTTACCAGATGCATAGTCTTCGTCGTAGACTACTACGCAAGATCTTTCTGCCACCAACTTTTGCAAATAGACAACTTCTCTTGGGCTGACTTGTGGTTCTACATCTTTTGCTTTATCAGTAGAGAAACGGACTGGATAAATTGTCGACTCACTAGCTCTTTTTTTGCCAATATAATCAATATAGGTAAGGCTGCCAGCCGTAATACCGCCGTGCCCCAACACTATGAATAGGGCATCAGCACTCCTCAGATGCTCTCGTAATCTGTCGGATACTGCTTCGCAATAAGCCGGATTTGAGGCTTTACGAGTTGTGCGATCATTTACTTGCCTAACTCGACTGCGAATTAAAGAAGTATTTTGGTTGATTGTCGTAGCCAAAGGTTCGAATGACTCTAAAGTCAGAGCACCAGCATGAATACCAACCACAGTTCTCATTGCTTGAGCTATTAAAGCCGGGGCATCTTCCACTGCTCCAGGATGGCGAATTTTATACTCTAGTGAACCTCTAACTAGCCTCGCGGGCTCCCAAAATTTAACTGCCCGTCCAGATTCTAATGCCTGACCAATACGATGCACTAAATTACCATATGTAGTATCACAGTACATGTTACCGCCTCTTCGGCTACCATACGTAGGCGGAGGGTTTGCTTCCAATGATTTCATGCCAGAATATTTTGGCACAGTTTTTTACTTTTCCAAATACTTGGAGGGCAAGGATTTGAACAGATATAACATCTTCCTTATTAGCAGGGCAGATCATGGGTAAAAAAGCTACGTCGCCTGAGCTGAGTATGCTTGGCAAGCTAACAGCGCTTTTAGGGTGATACGTTAAAGCTGCCGGTTACCTGGGGATCAAGATGGTCGTGGAACTCATATGTACCGGCCTGGTTAAGTGTAATGGTTTTTGGGTATCCCTTGCGAAGATTTTCTTCCGCTTGGCCGCCGTATTCCTCGTGATGCGGATGTGAGCCAAAGGCGATATCACGTATACGATCATCCTTATTGATAAATGTAAGTGTGTCACACAGCTGCGCCTGAGTGTGCGCAGGATTGACTTGGCCACTGCTGATAGTTACTAGGTGGTTATTTTTAACACCTTGGCAAGCGCCCGTTTTTTTGTCACCAACCTGGGCTATGCCTTCACCTTGGGCTAGTTTTTTAGTCACTTCCCCCGGCGACATATTGCGGTACAGATTGCTCATGATAAGCAGCGAAGCCCCTATAACGATGACGATAATGCCTGCCGTGGCAAAGAAAAATACTACGTTGTAAAACGGTTTTGGACCGCGCCCCAAATGTAAGAAAAAGAATATCTGCACAAACATCTGCAGAACCGCAACCCCCAGAATCGTTGCAAGCAGGGCATTGCCTGTGACAGTTTTATTGACCACCAGATAGTACGGAATGAGCGTGAACATGAGCGACAAAATAAAGCCGATAATGTAGGACTTGGTTGTCCCATGCTCACGTTTTGTCATACAAATGCTCCTAGATAAACCACTGTAAAAATAAATATCCAGACAATATCCAAAAAGTGCCAGAACAGGCTCAGCATAGATAACTTACGCACAAGATGCTTGTCCAGTCCCCGCTTTACAACAAACGTCGTCGTAATAGCCATCCATATCAAACCGGATGTAATATGCAAACCATGCGTCCCAACTAGCACAAAGAACGATGATAGAAACGCGTTGGTTTGCATGGTGTGACCCTGATGGATAAATTCGGCAAATTCTCTAAGTTCTAAGCTCAAGAAAGCCAAGCCGAGCAAAAAAGTAACAGCAAACCAGAAGAGAGTACGGCTCTTGTTGCCCTGGCGGGCTGCTATCATAGCAATTCCGCAGGTAAAACTACTGGTAAGCAGTATGAGTGTCTCAGTCAGCGCCACATGGGGGCTAAACAGCTCACGACCCGTTGGCCCGCCAGCTGTATTTCCGTGTAGCACAGCATAAACAGCAAATAATACCGAGAACATCAACAGGTCGGTCATGAGGTAGACCCAGAAGCCAAACATTATGCGGTCATTGGCCTCTTCCTCGTGGTTCATCGTTTACGCCTCACTAGTCCCCAAGCCCAGCCAAGTACAAATTTCACGAATTCAATTAGGCCCATATCGTCTTCATCATCGTGGGCGTCCGTACGCAAAGCACGGACTTTTTCTACATGAGCCTTTTCCATTCTCTCAACTTCTTCGCCTGAGATTGTATACTCAGAGTCATCATTAAACGTTCGGGCTATCAGGCAGATAATAATACCGAGTATTGACACTATAGGCAGCCATACAATCTCCCAAACAAAACCAAACCCAACCAAAAAAGCGAAGATAGATATGTATATACCTGAAGCTGTGTTTTTTGGCGTATGGATAGCTTCATAGCGTGGCTTATGCGGTCCGTATTGCTTCATTTCCCAATACGCGTCTCTGGATGAAACCTCTGGGATAACTGCAAAGTTATAAGCCGGTGCTGGCGAAGCAACCGACCACTCCAAGCTACGCCCGTCCCATGGATCACCCGTAGTATCAAGCAGGCGCCTTCTTTGTATAAAACTGGCAATGATCTGCACGATTTGCAGGACGACGCCAAGCGCGATAATCAAGCCTCCGATGAATGCCATAATGTAAAGCGGCTGCCAACCAGTGGAAGCATCGTAGTGGTCCAGCCGCCTGGTAGCTCCCATCAAACCTAGAATATAAAGTGGCGTAAAAGCCACAAAAAATCCAATTATCCAGCTCCAAACAGCGTAACGGCCGATACGTTCGTTTAGCCTGAATCCCGCTATTTTTGGGAACCAATAGTTTAGACCGGCAAATATGCCAAACAACACGCCGCCAACAACCGTACTATGGAAGTGGGCGACCAGGAACAAACTGTTATGTAGCTGGAAGTCGACCGGCGGGATGGCCAAAAGCACACCTGATATCCCACCCAAGGCAAATATGCCAATGAACCCAAGGAACCACAACATTGGCGTAGTGAACCGTATTCGGCCTTTGTACATCGTGGCAATCCAGCTAAATACCAACACGGTCGTCGGTATGGCAATTATCATCGTCGCGATTCCAAAGGCGGAGTTCACATCCGCGCCAGCACCCATAGTAAAGAAGTGGTGTAGCCACACTAGCAGGGCAATGGTTGATACGCCGATCATAGCCAGCACATTGGATGTGTAGTGGGCAACGGGCTTGCGGCTGAACGTAGAAACTACTTCTGAAAATACACCAAATGACGGCAGCATCAAGATATAAACTTCCGGATGCCCCCACATCCAAATCAGGTTGGTATACATCATGGCATTACCACCGCCATCGATCGTGAAGAAGTGCGTTCCCAGATATCGGTCAAAAAACATCAGGAAGATGGTCATGGTAAGCAGCGGAAAGACGCTTACCGCCATGATCATGCTGCACAGTGAACCCCAAGTGAAGAGCGGCATCTTCCAGAGGGTCATGCCTTTGGCGCGCATCTTCAGCATTGTCATAATAAAGTTAATTGCCCCGAGCGTTGTGCCAATACCGGAGAGCTGCAAGCTCCAAATCCAGTAATCCATACCTACTCCGGAACTGAATAGCTTGCCCGACAACGGGGCGACAGCTAGCCAGCCAGTCGCGGCGTACTCCCCGCCCAAGAAAAAGAACATATTTACCATGATGACTCCGGCTATGTATAACCAAAAACCTAAGGTGTTCATAAAAGGCGATGCCAAGTCGCGCGCCCCTATCTGCAGGGGCACGATGTAATTAATCAACCCGAAAATTAGAGCCATAGCCACAAAGAACACCATGATGTTCCCGTGGGCAGTAAAGATCTGCTGGAAATGATAAGCATTTAGATAACCGTGCGAAGATCCGGATGATAGCGCTTGCTGAAGCCAAATCATAATGGCGTCCAGCCCGCCTCTTAGCAGCATAAATCCGCCGGCGATGAAGTACATGATCCCGATCCTCTTTGGGTCAACCGAAGTCAGCCACCCCCGCCACAGCCACTTCCAACGTTTCTTGTAAGTTATGAAAGCCACGGCGGACAATATGATCAGTCCGAAACCGATCGACCCGGCAATGGTAAACCATTCGTGCGGCAGCGCCTGTGAGTTTAACTTGCCTATTAAAACCTCTTTCATCAGTACCCCATATGATTATGTGACCCCGAGTATTTACTAAGTATATTACTGTACAACTCCGAATCAGGGTGTTTGTAGAATGACGGCGGATTGTTTTCGCTTGGGCGTAGTAATTTTCCATATTCTGAAGCATTAAGTTCATCATCAGATTGTTTTGTCTTACCTACCCAGCGGTCAAAATCTTCTTTTGAGGTAACGTGAGCGGTAAATCTCATGCCGGCAAAGCCAGCACCGCTAAGTTCAGCCGCGCTGCCTTCATAAGCTCCTAGTGAGCTAGCCATGAGATTCAAGCGGTTCTCATGCCCAGTCATGGCATATAGCTGGCCTCCCAGGTGTGGAATCCAAAATGAATTCATTGGTGTCTCATCGGCTGTTAAGTCAAACTGCACGGGTGTATTAACAGGAATTTGCACATAATTAACAGTCGCAACTTCTTGCTGGGGATAAATAAAAAGCCATTTCCAACGCAAAGCCACCACTTGAATGGTCAGGGCTTTATTCGCGGATTCAATGCTCTTCTGTGGCTCAAGTTTTTGAGTAGCCGGCAACATGAGCGACGCTAATATGAGCATAACTGCGGTAGGAATGGCCCAGAGTAGCAGTGCTAAAAACTTGCTATTGCCGGAGCGATGATTGACGGTGGCTTTTTTGCCTCCCTCCCTGTACCTCCAAGCAAAAAAGTAGAGAAGAAACAGCGTCGGCACCGCAATCCCCAGCATAATTAAAGTCGAAACTAACATTAGACGATGCTGCTCATCAGCTATCATACCCTTGGGGTTAAACAATATAACGTCGGCGCCCCGGATTAGGATAGTGATGCACACCCCCAGAGCAACCAAGCCTACAAGGGGCAGCAGTATTGGTCTAGTCTGATTTTTGTGTTTTGCCATTTAGGTCAGTTCCATAATTAACATGCCCATAACTCTTATGATAACTATATCATGCTGAGTAGCAACCTTAGATAT
>DATIIF010000036.1:0-7607 GCA_035479935.1 Patescibacteria group bacterium | reverse complement strand
TGAACAAAGGCTGCTTTGGTTAAACGGAGCTCACATTAGAGCGTTAGGTCTCGACGAATTGTTTGAAATGTCTAAAGGTTTTTGGCCCAAAGAAGCTGCGGCCAGTGATGATGAATATAAGAAAAAAGTTCTGGCTCTTGTGCAAGAAAGAGTAAAGTTTTTTAAAGAATTACCGGCGCTGACATTGTTCTTTTTTAAGGATCTGCCGGTAGATTTAGATCTTATAGATACAAACAAACAGCTCGCTAAATTTGATAAAAACAAACTGAAAGACCTACTTCAACAAACCGAGACGAGCTTAGGGCAAAGCGACTTTAGCGCAGATGACTTAGCTAAGAGGTTAAATGAATTGCTCGGCTCTACTGAACAAAAGCCTAGCGTATTATTTAGTCTAATTCGAATTGCGACTACCCAGGCGCCAGCCAGTCCTGGCCTAGCTGAAACTATGTCAGTAGTCGGCAAGGAAATATGCTTGCGCCGAATAGATGCCCAACTTAGCAAGTTATAGACTAGCGGAGGTGGATAACTGTTTCGTCGTCAGACATTGAGCTTGATTGAGACGAAGACTGTTCTACCGGGTGTCGGCGTCGTCTGCGCGAGCGTTTACGCTTATTTGGCTCAGCTTGGTTTTCATAATTTACATTCTCTGGTTTAGGGATGCCGAATCTATCTTGCTGTACCGTTTGTTCAATAGCAGGCGGGGCCACGGGTTTGTGTTTAGTGGCTTCACGGCTGGGACTAACATAGCGTTCATGCATAAAGGCTTCTATCTCGCTGCGATTGAACGCAAACTGCTCACGGCTGCGGGCAATTATTTCTTCACTGAAGTCAGTAGTTCTTTCAGGTAAATTAAGCGTCGTAGCCGAGAAAGCTTGAACCTTCTCCCCATCTATTGTCATGCTGATGGCAAAGTGACGATTATGCATATGAACTAGGTCGTGTTCTTCAAATTTTGGTTCAAAATATTTAAGCATGGTGCGAGCATCGTCTGCACTGGTTCTAAAGGTAATTATTGAACCGACGTTGCCAAAGACGGCGTCTTTAACGCTTTGCATCATTTGCGCAATGTATTGATTAGCTACTGTCAGGTTTAGGGCATATTTGCGAGCCTCGGACAATATGGTGGCAAAGGAATCGGTTGCGAAATTCTGGAATTCGTCTACATATAGATAGAAAGGCGTGCGTTCTTCTGGCGGAATATCGGCGCGGCTCATGGCAGCCATCTGGATTTTAGTGACTAACAGCGCGCCAAGCAGGGCGGCATTGTCTTCGCCAACTAAGCCTCGAGACAGGTTAACAATCAGAATTTTGCGCTCGTCCATAATTGTGCGGATATTGAAGCTACTTTTTGGCTGGCCAATGATATTGCGCACTGTCGGGTTAGCCGTAAAAGCTCCAACTTTGTTAAGAACTGGAGCGACTGCTTCGGTGGCAAATTTATCGTTCCAGCTAGCGAATTCCACTAGCCAGAAATTACGCACTACCGGATCTTCAACGTACTCTAAGACTTCGCTTCTGAATTTCTTGTCAGTTAGGATCCGGGTTATGTCGAGCATTGTAGCGTTAGGGTAGTCCAGCAGAGCTAGCAAACTGTAACGTAGGATATATTCCAGGCGCGGGCCCCAAGACTCAAACATTCGCTTCAAAACACCAATCAGCTCAGTAGCAGTGTGGGTTTTAAGCTTGGGGTCATAGACTTCCATTGGATTGAAAGCAATTGGGAAATCGGTGTCGGCTGGGTTGAAGTAAATAACGTCTTTGGCTCGTTCTTGCGGGATACGCTTTAAAACGTTCAGCGCGTAATCGCCGTGAGGGTCAATCACTGCGAAGCCGTAAGGGCTATACATATCGGATATGGTAAGTAATTCCAAAAGTGCAGATTTACCAGTGCCGGTCTGGCCAATGATATACAAGTGCCGGCCGCGATCTTCGCGCGGCATACCAAACATGGTGTTATGACCACGGAAATTAGTTGCCGCAATTGGGCTAACCACGTCACGATTATTCTCACCAATGATTGGCAAATTGGCAGGCGGCTCGGCAGTTTTAGCATTAGCCCACAAGATATTTGGTGTTTCAACGTTCGTATGAGGCAAGTGGTAAAGACTAGCAACTTCCTCGATATTGCAGATGAAGCCACGCTTTGTAATTTGACGCGAACGGTAAAGTTCAATAAAGCGATTGTCCTCGCCCAGTATGTGGCCGCTAAAGCCATTTAAGTAAGTAGTATTGAATTGCTTGAAACTGGCAGTAATAGCCTGGATGCGCATACGCGCTTGAGCGGGCGAGGTGTTGCCACGATAGACAATTCTAAGGGCAACTTCATAGGCCAATTTATGACTTTTTGCCTCAGCCGCCGTAGCTTTGGCCGACTCATGTTCGGCCAGCTTAACAGACTCTGTTTTGCTAGCTGGTGGCGCCCAAAGTGCTTTGAGTATTCCGTTGGAGGTGCGGCCAACCCGAATCCCAGCAGCGTATTGCTCGCTTTTTTTGTACCACTTGTCTTGAGCCGGTCGGATAACTACTTGCAGCCAGGCTTCCTCGTTGTCGTCAAATTGAGCCAAAGTGGCCGTAATCGATGCCAGCGGGTCCACCTCAAAACTAGGGAAGGTCTTGATTGGCAAAGCTTCATTGGCAGTAAAATGCAATTCCGCAGTCAGCTGGGTCGTGGTTGGCACATCTTTCGCTAAGGTGTAGTCTTCGATCTCAGAGATCTCGACGTTAGGGTATTGAGCATAAACCTGTTCTTCGACAAAACTCTTAAGGTAATTTGGCACCCAGACGAAAAATCCAATCCGTTTGTGTTGAACGGCTATTTCAAAACTCAAGTGTTCACGGTCAGCCGACTTAAAACGAGCCTTATTGGATAAAAGCAAGCCATGCAAGCTAGCAAACATTTGCTCAGCGGCTAATTCTTTCTTTTCGTTGGTCCGTGGAACCTGAAGTAACAGGACGGTGCCACCTGTATCAGGGGTGGAGGCTTGTCGCTTTCCTAAAATCATTATACGGTAATTATACTATAATTAGCTCAGTTACGCAAGCATTATCACTTTGTAAAAGAAAATTTTAATAGAAGCATAACCATTGGTACAATAATGTAATGATTGACAACTTCAAACCAGTTAGTCGGCATTCTGGAAGTCGACTCCATACAAACACAAATGATAGCCATCCAACAACAGGCCAAGAAGGGCTCAAGGAATTAGACCCTAGGCCGCATGCTTTCACGCCCCAAGACCCACCGCACCAACCCGAACCAACACATGAGCCAGAACATCCTACACCTAAGAAAAAGAGGTTTAGCTTAAGAGGCCTAATAAGAAAGCGTAGTTTAACAAAAAAAGAGTGGCTAATTTTTGCGCTTGTTCTAATTTTAATCACAGCTGGAGGGGTAGGTTATTGGTATAAATTCATCAGAAAACCCGTGCCAGTCGCCCAAAAAGTTAACCTTGCAACCAAGAAAAAACCAGAAAAGCCTACTACCGAGCCTTCACGCTTAACCGGTGTTCAAGTTGACCCGGAGCTCAACAAGCTACCAATTACAGGGATAATGATTGAGAATAGCCCCGATGCTCGGCCTCAATCTGGGCTTAAAGACGGTGGCGTGATTTTTGAAGCCGTTGCCGAAGGTGGTATAACCCGTTTTCTGACATTGTATGAAGAGGCTCGTCCTGACTATGTCGGTCCAATACGAAGCGCCAGGCCATATTTTCTGGATTGGATATTGCCATTTGAAGGTAGCTTAGCGCACGTCGGGGGAAGCCCAGACGCTCTTTCCCAAATTAAAGCTTTGCACGTGCGTGATCTTGACCAATTTGCTAACAGTGGCAGTTATACACGCGTTTCGACTCGTTATGCTCCGCATAATGTTTATACGTCCTTATCTAGGCTACTAGACCTCGAGAATAAGAAGGGTTTCTCTACCAGCAACTTCACTGGCTTTACTCGCAAGGCAGAATCGGCGGCCAAAACCCCAACAGCTACTAGCATAGACCTAAAGATTTCAGGCTTTCTCTACAATGCCCACTATGCTTATGACCCAAGCAATAACGACTACAAACGGAGCGAGGGTGGTAAACCGCACGTCGACGAGCGTAGTAAAACACAGCTGTCTCCAAAAGTAGTCATAGCTCTAGTCATGCCAAAGAGAACTGCTTCGGACGGGATTCATACCATTTACAATACTCTCGGCAGCGGCGCCATGTTTGTTTTTCAAGACGGTATTGTCACGCCTGGCACTTGGCATAAGGACGACCGTAAGGCCATGTTTAGTTTCGTAGGTTCAGATGGGAAGGTTTTGGCCCTAAACCCAGGACAAACCTGGATTAGCATTGTTGGAGAGGCTAGCTCAGTAACATACAAGTAGGATTCTAGGGTGGATGATTTCAAAAAACTTAGGCACCAAGTAATCTCCCGGAACATGGGAGTTGTGTTCTTAGCCCAAGTTTTTCTAATTGGTGGTTTTTGGCTGGCCAGCTACTACGAGACTCCAATCTGGCTACTTTTTATGACGATAGTGATCGCGGTTTTGGGTTTGAGCTACGTGGTAGCGGATGTTACCAGCCGCTATGCTCTTGAACCGCTTTCGGTTTTATGGAAAGCAATTTTACATATCACCCCCGGCCATACTGACATGCCGGCGCCAGAGCCAGAGAATTTACAGATTGGCCGCGAGCAGATAACAGGTCTGGTTATGCAGGTTTATCAATTTGCTAGCCAAGAGACAGCCAGGAATATGGCGGACACAGAACATAGAAAAGCAGTTATCCAATCTGCCACCATTGTTAGCCTTTTTCCTTTGCCACTTTTTGTGATTAATAAAGCCCAGCTTGTCACTAATATCAGTGATTTAGCGCTTGATTTTTGCCAGCTTAGCAGCGCTGAGATAATGGGCAAACCGATATTCGATAGCCTTAACCTATCTTTTCTCAGCAACGAGGAAACACTTGAAAACTGGATAGATGACTGCCAAAAAACCAAAGTCACTGCTACTTCATACTGGCGCCAGGTTCGTGTTCATCCAAAGGACTCACCATCGCCCAAGCAAGTTGATATTGCAGCTTACTACAACAAAGATAATCCAAGCGGTGCGGAATTTATAATCACTATGTTTGACCGTACCAAAGAATACAACTTGGATGACCAAAATCTGGACTTTATATCCATTGCAGTCCATGAACTTCGCACTCCTTTGACAGTGCTGAGAGGTTATATTGAGGTCTTCGAAGAAGAGTTTAGCGGCAAACTCAGCCCAGAGCTTAATGACTTCATGCGCAAGATGCAATCCTCTGTTAAATCGCTTACAAATTTTGTCAACAATATCTTAAACGTTGCCCGGATAGAGCAAAATCAACTGGTCCTTCAGCTTCAGGAAGCTCAGTGGCCGGAAACGCTCAAACATATGATAGATGACCTGCAACTTTTTGCTTCCGTTCACAACAAGGTGATCGAGCTTAATATCGATCCAGGCCTACCAACTGTCGCCATAGACCGAACCAGCATTTACGAAGTCGTGACAAACTTGGTCGACAATGCCATTAAATACAGCGGGCAGCAGCAAAAGATCATTATTCATGCTGGGATGAATCAAAATGGCTTGGTCGAAACAACAGTCCAGGATTTCGGGGTCGGCATTCCAGTGGCCGTTCTGCCCACGCTTTTTGAGAAGTTCTCCCGTAGTCACCGGACCAAAGCCAGCATTGGCGGGACTGGGCTTGGATTATATTTGAGCAAGGCAATCATGACGGCTCATGGGGGTGATATTTGGGTAACGTCTAAAGAGGGTCGGGGGAGCATCTTTGGCTTTACGGTGCAACCCTATGCTCAACTAGCCGACGAACTTAAAACTGGCAACAAAGATATTGTCCGTCAAGCCCACGGCTGGATTAAGAACCACTCTCTGTATAGGCGTTAGTGTTACAATAATTTCAACATGCAAGAAGAAACTCCCGTACCTACGGCCAAAAAGATATTGTGTATAGAGGATGAGCATTTTATCGGCGAACTTTATGCCCGTGCTCTCACGCGGGCCGGTTACGATGTCAAAATAGTTGTCGACGGCCCTACTGGTCTAAAAGAAGCACAGACCGACAATTACGATGTAATCCTTTTAGATATCATGGTACCGAATATGACTGGCATCGATATTCTTAAAAAGCTTCGCGACCAAACCCAGACACCTAGATTACATAGCAAAATTATTATTACCACCAACCTGGAACAAACCGAGCAAGACCGTGCCGACATTGAGTCACAAGCCGATGGCTACGTAGTAAAGGCCGAGATGACGCCAAAGCAGCTTGTGGATTTCTTGTCGCAACTCGACGCTTAACTTAACAGATCTAGTATGCATTGCGTATCTTTACTGTTTATGGTATAATCTGCTGATGTGATTGAGCAATTTTGCTCTCGCATGCATTTTGACAGAGTAGTGTATTCCAGTTTAGCAATGAGCGCATTATAGAGAGGTGGGCTGATTGCTGAACTGGAAAATATCTGGTTTAGGAAAGGAGCAGTTGTGCCTCACATCCTCCTCATCGCATTTCTCATCCTCTTGCTGACTTGCGCCTATTGCCTCGTCGGCTTTGTAGCTATTGGTTTTACCGCGATGGGATATGTCCATCGATCGTCGGGACCACTAGACATAGACAACGAGAGCTTCACCGACGCCCTTGATCCACCTGGTGGATTTTTGGGTTTCGCCCGCTTCTTCCTCCCCAGGGTGGCACTGTGGCCGCTTACCGTACCAATCTCAGCAATTGCTGAGATCAAGTACCGTCGATCGGTCCGATCATGAAGAAGTCGCCGACAGATGGCGGGCAGTGGTTAATCCACATAAGCCCCGCCACTCTGGCGACCTCCTTCCCTCCAACCCCACACTACTCTGTCATTTCACCCAAGTGTTTAATACTTTAAACATTTAGGTGAAAAACTATTGAAAAGCATTAGTAGGGTAGGAGTATACTAAGTGTGGTCATGTGGGTACTGGGCAACCTTTTCACTCGCAGGCTTTATAAACATCCTGGGTGGCATACATTTGTCACTGCTCACCCTCATATCAATCCTAGTTTCCTGTAATGATAGGCCAAGGAACGGTTTGTTCTATCTACCAGGCAACTTGTTCGAAAATCCGTTCGCCAGTATCAATATTGAACTGGTTGTTTTGCTTTAAACCCTAAATCGGAGGATTGATATGACTAAAACTATTAACCAAGAAGTTGAAGTAAACGCCTTTTATTTTGCAGCAGGTAAAAGCTTTAAGAGTTACCCACGCCAGATTACCCTAGGTGACCAGCACTATTCTTTTAAAGATGGACTGCAGATGCTAGTCCAAAGAGGTCAAGATATTATTCAAATATTTAATATGACGGATGGGCAAAACCTCTATAGGCTGAGCTTTGAGCCGGGCAGCCGCACCTGGAAGTTACTGAGCAGTAGGAGCTTGTGATGCTAGACGAAAACTATGATGGTGTCAGTGTCCATGATGGCTTCCCAAATCCTGCTACCGATACTTCTCTCCAGACACTCGACCTAAACCAGCTACTTATCCGCCATGGAGCAGGCACCTATATGATGCGCATCACTGGTAATGACTGGGCCGAGATCGG
>DATIIF010000035.1:0-2534 GCA_035479935.1 Patescibacteria group bacterium | reverse complement strand
TCAATTGCCCCCTTTTCACCTATGCCAGGAACGCCCGGGATATTATCTGAGCTGTCTCCTTTTAAGGCCTTTAAGTCTAAGAATTGCTCCGGCAAAATGCCGTATTTCAAGATAAAGGTTTCCGGCCGAAAGAGCTCAATGTTACTTAAACCCTTTTTGAGGGCATAGACGTGTACTCTGGGGTGGACAAGCTGGAGCATGTCCAGATCACTGGTCACTAGCTGGACATCAATATCTTTTTTGGCAGCCTGCACGGCCAATGCACCCATAATGTCATCGGCCTCGTAATCATCCAGCTCATAGAGCGGCCAGCCAAAGGCTTCAAGTAATTCATGCAGTACAGGAATCTGTTCGTAAAAATCCGGTGGCGGTGGCTTGCGGCCAGCTTTGTACTCGGGGTATATGGCCACACGCTTACGAATATTGGTTTTGGGCTTGTCCCAGGCCACACAGACGTAGTCTGGCTTTAGCCGCTTCAGTACTTCCAGCGCCATTGTGGCAAAACCGTAAACACCGCCGGTAGGCGTACCATCTTTTGTACTCAAATTAGGCATGGCATAATAGCCACGATAGAAAACACTCTTGCCATCGATGATAGCGAACTTCTTCCTCTGGGCCATAGATGTAATTATACGCTAGATGGCGTTCAGTTCGGACAGATGTTTGTTGCCAGCCCGGAAATGGTACACTAACTTTAATGAAACATCACCGGATTGCTAAGAAGGAGTTATTCCAAGCACAAGTAGCTCTGTTTATTGCAATTGGCTTACAAGTTCTAACCAGGCGCTTAGGTACGGATGTTTTACCTGGTTCTCACTATCTGATTATTGCCACCGAACTGGTGCTGGCGGTGTTCATCAGTTTTACAATCAACCCCCGTACAGATCAAGGCAAAGGGTTACATCATCTATTTGCAGTCATACTTTTGGGATTGATTTCGGTCGCGAACGTCAGCGGTTTGATATTTGTCATACGTTCGCTAATTACCAACGGCACCGTGCTTGTCGGGCAGCAGTTATTAGCCACCTCCGTCGCTATTTTTATAACTAATATTATCGTCTTTGCTCTGTGGTATTGGGAAATTGACAGCCCTGGTCTAACAAGAACGCATTGGTCCAAGCATGACAAGGATTTTCAATTTACCCAACAAGATATGAGTGATGAACTGCCTGATTGGCAGCCACAATTTGGGGATTATATGTATTTATCTATCAGCAATGGGATAAATTTTGCCTCTTCAGATGCCAAGCCAATAACCTTGCAGTCCAAACTACTAATGGCTTCTCAGGCGCTGGTGTCAGTTCTTACATTAGCCCTACTTATTGCCCGCTCCGTCTCTATTCTTGGCTCTTAATGATCAATAAATTTAGCTAGAGTTTCTTTAGCCTTAGCGAAGAAAGCGGTTAGGTCATCTTCGTTGTTTTCAAGAATTATAGTGGCGTGTTCTTTAACGTAAGATGTATTCATTTGGGCCTCGGCTGGAATACCTGGTTGGGGCTTCCACTGCAGATCTTCTTGGCGTTTAAATTCATCCAGACTTAGTTTAGACTCTCCAGCTCGCTGGGCTTTTATAGAACGGTCGTAACGAACTTGGTCGCTAGCCTCTACCCAAATCACTTCGCCTTGGTGTTCTAATATCCAGTCTACTTCTACCGGTGCACGCACACTAAATAAAACCATGCCTTTATAGGTTTTGTTTTGGTTAGCTTCCTCAAATGCCTTTAAAGCCTCTTTAAGGACAACATCGGCACCATGAGCATCCCTCAGCCAATTGGAGGTTTCGGTCATGTTAACGACGGATATTGGGTCAGGCTTGTCTTTGTGTCGTAATTTAGCCTGTTCACGGATAAAATCACCGAAAGAAAAGCCAAAATAACCGCTCTGAATTAATAATTCAGCCAGAGTGTCTTTGCCGCTCCTAGGGAGCCCGCCAATACCTACAATCTTCATTATTTTATATAATCATGTAACTTTTTAGCATCTTTGTGTTTGCGCAGTTTGGCCAGAGCTTTGGCTTCAATCTGACGAATGCGCTCGCGGGTAACTGAGAATTCCTGACCCACTTCTTCAAGCGTATGGCTTTTCCCGTCTTCCAGACCAAAACGTAGCTTCAATATTTTTTGCTCACGCTCAGTTAGAGCACTGAGCATGATTTTAACGTGCTCCTTGAGCAACTGATTAGTAGCTGATTCTTCCGGTGAAATAGTGTCTTCGTCTTCAATAAAATCACCAAGGACTGAATCTTCCTCATCATCGCGAACGCTGGCGTCAAGCGAGCTGATATCTTGCTTAATTTTCATGATGTGTTCGACTTTGTCGACTTCAATCTCCATAGCCTCGGCAATTTCTTCATTAGTTGGTTCACGATTGAGCTCCTGAGTTAGCCGGCGCTGGGTCCTGAGTAATTTATTTATAGTTTCTACCATGTGCACGGGTATGCGAATGGTGCGAGCTTGGTCGGCAATTGCTCGGGTAATAGCCTGGCGGATCCACCAGGTGGCATAAGTTGAAAATTTAAATCCTTTGTCCGGGTC
>DATIIF010000034.1:0-28613 GCA_035479935.1 Patescibacteria group bacterium | reverse complement strand
GAAACCGACAGGCTTTCGGTGGTCGTAAGACGCCAGGTGGTTTTCATTATGCTAGCCGTCATAACTGTAGTGTTGGTATTTTCTAATTGGGGCGATAGAAGCATCTAAGACCCATTATCTTTGAAATAGCTGGATGAAATCGTCAGTTTTCCTAAGCTCGTATCCAGCATGTTTGGCTATTTTCGCTAATTCTTGATGCTGAAACGGAAGCGATTCGGTAAGAACAAATTTCGGATTGTTAGCCTGTTTTTTATTTCTAATCTGCCCAAACAATTGCCTATAAAGCTCGAGACCATCTGACCCACCGAAGATTGCCAGTTTTGGCTCCATCATGGCTGCATCGTTAATGTGATAATTGTCGGGTACATAAGGCAGATTACAGAGTAGAGCCGAAGATGAACCAAACTTGTTTTTGGGCAGCGCCTTAAGCAGATCGCCTTCGTAAAATGACACATTAACATTATGTTTTTTGGCATTTTGGACGGCAATTTTCAAGCAATTTCGGTCAATATCTGTAGCAAAGACATCAGCATCTGGTATTTCTAATTTGGCGGTAATTGCCAATGCGCCAGAACCAGTCCCCACATCGATGATTGTCGCATTATCCGGCAATGTCTTTAAAAGGCCTATCATAGTTTCGGATTCAGGACGTGGCTCCAGAACAAACTCATTAATTATAAATTCACGGCCATAAAACTCACTTTTTCCTCTTACATAGGCAAGCGGCGTATGTTTTATTCGTTTATCTATTTGATTTGCTAGCTTACTTTGTTGTTTGCCCGTTAACTTAGTTTCCGGGTGCGCCAGTAGCCAGCCGCGATCTTTGCCGGTCATGTCTTCCAGTAATATCAAGCAGTCCAGCCGCGCTGTTCCAATACCAGACGCCTCCAGTGCCCGAACCGTGTTTACTAGCCAATTATTCGTTGTTAATAAGTTGTCGTTCGTAATCATGTAGATGTTCAATAATGTCGTCTATCTCGCCATTTAGGGCACCAGGAATATTACTGCGGGAGTAGCCAATGCGATGATCGGTAATGCGGTCTTGCGGGAAGTTGTAAGTGCGGATCTTCTCAGACCGGTCACCAGAGCCAATCAGCTTTTTTCGTGCGTCCGAGAGTTGTTTTTGTTCCTCGTCAATTTTCATCTGTAATAAACGTGATCTTAACACGCTCATAGCCTTGGCTTTGTTTTTGATCTGAGATTTTTCGTCCTGATTGGCAACAACCAAACCAGTGGGCAAGTGAGTAATTCGTACCGCGGAGTCGGTGGTATTAACAGATTGGCCGCCGTGGCCGCCGGAACGAAAGACGTCAATCCTAAGATCTGAGTCTTTGACCTGAATATCGGAAACCTGCGCCTCTGGCATGACTGCTACGGTAACAGTACTGGTATGCACGCGCCCCTGGCTTTCGGTAACTGGCACGCGCTGGACACGATGAACGCCGGCCTCAAATTTTAGTTGCCTGTAAACTTCATTGCCGCGCACCGCAAAAATTATTTCTTTGAAACCACCGGCTTCGGAGGGACTTTCACTCACAAGTTCGCTCTTATAGTTATGACGTTCAGCGTAGCGTATATACATACGGTAAAGCTCACCAGCAAATAAACTCGCCTCATCACCACCGGCCGCAGCGCGAATCTCAATAATCGTGTCCTTATCATTATTTGGATCTTTAGGCGTTAATTTATCAGATAATTGATTGCCGATTGATATTAATCTTTCTTCCAGGTCCTCGAGCTCAGACTTAGCCAGCTCAGCCATATCACTATCTGTCGATATCAGCAATTCTGCCTGTCTTTTTTGTTCCTTTAACCTGTTATTTTCGTCAAACAGATTAATAATATCTTGTAACTCATTCTGTCTTTTGGCCAGCTTAGGATAGCCCGGGTCATTAAAAATAGCAGGGTCTTGCAATTTCGCTTGCAGATCTTCAAATTCTTGGCGCAACTCTTGTTCTTTTTGATCCATAATTTATTCCAGTATATATAGAAAACCACCAATCATATAACTGACCGGTGGCTTAATAATTGTCTAAAGTTAACGTTTGCCAGGCTTCAGGCTGCCGATTTTTTGAGTTTCGTCTAATCTTGGAGCTTTGACTCTGGTTTTTTGCGCGGCCTTTTTCATAGCATCAGAACGCTTATTAGCGGCTTCCTGGCGGGCTTTAAATTTATCAACACGGCCCTCAATGTCGACTAGCTTTTCTTGACCTGTGAAGAACGGGTGAGAAGCGCTGGAAATATGAACCTTAACTAGCGGATATTCTTTGCCATCTTCCCATTTAACACTTTCCTCAGTTCCAATGGTAGAACGCATCAAAAAAGATACGCCGTTATTCAAATCTTGGAAAACGACCTGACGATAATTATCTGGGTGAAGGTTTTTCTTCATGACCGGGTCAGTATACATCTCTGTTGGGAAGAGGTCAAGCCGCTAGCTTCATAATATTATTGACAATATGTCATAAGGTATTATTATGAAATAATTATGAAGAATGAGGACAAAAGGGGATGACAGAGGACGGCATGGAGGAGCCACATGAGCGTATTCCTGATATTGATCTGACAGCGAAATTAGACGAAACTGAATTTCAATATTTTGATCGACTTTCTAATGAGGCGCTTGACGAAAACCGCAACCCAACTGCCTATGCGGTAGGAAACATTACTAGTAGGCAGGATGCTCTAAGATGGATGATAGGCAAAGTAAATGCTATACAGCGTGAAGCTGGTGAACATCGCCTCAATTTAGATAAACTTTTTGATCAGGTACAACAAGAAGTTGATTATGAAATCGGACAATTAAGCCATGGACCTCAAACCAAGGCCGAGCATCTTCGCCTCAGCCGAATCTGGAATCACCCAAACCCAAATGAATCGACTACCGACTCTGTTGCTTCCTGAGAAACAATCTGTTAAACTAAGCCTAGTTATTAATTAATCAGTTTGGGAAATTATCCTCCTTTGTTGCAACCGTGTAGGTCAACCAAGGTACCCAGATGAAGATAAAGGATTATAAATGGCTACAGTCGATGTAGACGCCGTTAAAGACGGAGAGTCTGAAGCAAACGAGACGAAACGTAAATCTGTACCTAAGGTAGAGCACGTCTCTAATGAGGTAGATATCAAGAAGTTAATGGAAGCTGGGGCTCACTTTGGCCACAAGACCAGCCGTTGGCATCCTGCCATGCGTGAGTACATTCATAGCAAACGCGGCGGGGTACATATTATTGACCTGACCAAAACCGTTGAGCTATTACAACAGGCTTTGAGTTTTATTGAGAAAACGGTAGGTGAGAGCAAGCAAATCTTGCTAGTCAGCACCAAACGCCAAGCTAGAGATATAGTATTTGAAGCTGCCCAAAAGACAAATATGCCGTATGTCACTAACCGTTGGTTGGGCGGTATGCTTACTAATCGCACCACCATTGGCGATCGTATAAAATATCTAAAAGACCTTGAAACCCGAATGGAAAATGGCCAGCTGGCTAGTAAATATAGCAAGTTGGAGGTTCAACGCTATCAAGAAGAAATTGAAGAAATGAACCAACTTTACGGTGGCATTAAGGACATGGCTGGCCGTCCGGGCGCCCTGTTTATAGTGGATATTAATGAAGATAAGAACGCAGTCAAAGAAGCGCAAAAACTTGGCCTGCCAATCGTTGCATTAGTAGACACCAATGTTGATCCAAGACAGGTAACTTATCCGATTCCAGCCAATGACGATGCGATCAAGACTATAAAATTAATGATGAACTATGTAGTATCGGCAATCGAAACCGGAAAAACCAAACAAAACAAAAAATCTGACGACAAAGAAGAAGTGAAACCGGTAAAATAGCAAAAGGAAGTATTTAAATATGGCAGTAAAAATTGAAGACGTAAAGAGACTAAAGGAATTAACTGGCGTGGGTTTAACTGATGCCAAAGCGGCTTTAGAAGAATCTGGTGGCAATTTTGACCAGGCCTTAGAGGCAATGCGCAAAAAGGGTCTGACAAAGGCCGAGAAACGTGGAGAGCGCGAAGCCAGAGCCGGTGTTATTGGCACCTACAACCACGATAATCGTATCGGTGTTTTGGTAGAGGTTAATTGTGAAACAGATTTTGTGGCCAGGAACGAAATTTTTACCACGCTTGTAAAAGATTTAGCAATGCATATTGCCGCCAGTAACCCGGAATTTGTAAGCATTGATGATATTCCGGCCGAAGTCAAAGCTACAAAACAAGATGAATTTGCCGAAAAAGCCAAGGCTGAGGGCAAGCCAGACAATATGATAGATAACATTGTCGAAGGCATGCTTAAGAAACATTTTGCGGAGCGGTGTTTGTTGGACCAGCCATTCGTCAAAAATCCTGACATTACAGTCGGTGATTATGTAAAAGAACACAATGCTCGCCTTGGTGAAAACATTGTCGTACGGCGTTTTAGCCGAATGGCTTTGGGTGAATTGGCATAGAAACGCAAAATGGCTGAAGTTATTAATATATCGGCGGCTAATTCAGCCTGTAAGGATTGCGAACTAGGTATTCTGGAGCCAGAAGATCGATACGAGGCCATTGCATTTGGGCGTGAGATAGTTGCCAACCCAGAACGCAGTAAAATATACGGCCAAGCCGTCTTAATTGCCACTCAGAAAGAAATCATTAAGCCTTATCAAGCTTCGGTTCTTGTCGACTGTATAAGAAAGAACTTGACTGGCAAGTGTCAGGGCTTGAAGAGTTAAGCGTAAGCCTTAGACTATCCTCGGTTTTTAAACTACAATAAGGATATCGTAGAAGGAGAATACCAGTGTCGCCGAACCAAATTCTTGAGCAGGCTAAAAGTGGTTATGATAAGGCCGCCACACATTTACAAGAAGAGCTAAAAAAAGTCCGCACAGGCCGGGCCCACCCCAGCATGCTAGATAGCGTAGTGGTTGAAGCGTATGGCGCGCAGATGCCTCTAATTCAGACTTCAACAATCACAGTGCCGGAACCTCAACTCTTGCAAATCACCCCTTTTGACCCCAACAACCTGCAGGCAATATCGGCCGGGATTCGTGATAACCAAACTCTGGGGCTAAACCCTATGGACGATGGGCGAGTAGTAAGAGTACAAATTCCGCCGTTAAATGAAGAGCGCAGGCGCGAACTGGCCAAAACCCTGAGTAGCAAAGTTGAAGACTGCATGGTTTCTATGCGTAATGCTCGCCACGAGGCATTAAAAATGGCTGAAGAAGCCAAAAAAAGAGGCGAAATTACCGAAGATGACTTCACATCTGTCAAAAAACAACTTGATGAACAGATGGCTAGGCAAAAAGCTGAAGTCGATCAAATGACCAAGGCCAAAGAAGCCGAAATAATGACTGTTTAGGTCCTTCAATGTCTTTAGACTTCCACCAAGACCTAAAAGGCATTCAAAAAGATATTGATATTGCGCTTGCAAACTATCTCTCGGCCCTAGCTCCGCCGGTTAACACAGGGCAGGCCATCAAAGCTCTCGAGCTTTTAAAAGAATTTTCATCGCGCTCCGGCAAACGCCTTAGGGGAGCAATGGCAATTATTGCCTATCAAATGTTTGGCGGCAAAAACCATAAATCTGCTCTCAAATTAGCGGTAGCTATCGAACTTATACAAAATTACTTATTAATTGTTGACGATGTAATGGACCACTCTAAGAGTCGGCGCAGGTTACCAACCATACATGAACAATATTTGGGTTTAATTAAAAGCAGCCTACCTATTGAAAAAACAGTTCACCTCAGTAATATGTTGGGTATAAATGTTGGTTTAATTGCTCAGCACATGGCGTCCGAATATTTGGCTACCATCGATGATGACCCTAATAGGCTACTAAAAACCCACAAATTGTTTCATGCAAATATTCTAAATACCTGCTATGGCCAAATTGAGGACTTATTTAACAATTCTTATCGGCAAGTTGGCGAGGAAGAGATTATCCAAACCTATATATTAAAGAGTAGTTATTACAGTTTTATTAACCCCTTGCAGCTGGGCGCTACGCTAGCTGGGGCAAGCGCGAAAGATATCGAAATTCTGAAACAATTTGGTGTTCACGCCGGTTTGGCCTTTCAGCTTCAAGACGATCTTATCGGTATGTTTGGCGACCAGGAGAAATCTGGCAAGTCAAATACGGACGATTTAAAAGAAGGGAAAATGACGTTACTCATTCACCACGGTTTGGCTCATTCGTCTCCACAAGAGTTCAAGAAAATACATGAAGCTCTAGGCAATGACAAACTAACCCTAAAACAATACGCTGATGTCCAAAATATTCTTGAAAAGGCTGGCTCACGTGAGTTTGTGCAGCAGCGTGCTAAAGAGGAATCACGCCTGGCTTTAGAGTGTATAGAGCCACTAAAGTCACGCCGAGAAGGATATGATTTTCTAAATAGCTTGCTAACTTATATTATTAAGCGAGATAAATGAGTGACATCCCACAACATATCGGCATTATCATGGACGGCAATCGCCGTTGGGCAAAAGCACATGGCTTGAGCGCAATTGAAGGTCACAGGGCCGGCTATAAGGCGCTGAAAGCTTTACTGCCGGCTGTTAAGCAGGCTGGAATCCCATACTTTACGGTCTACGCCTTTTCTTCGGAGAATTGGTCGCGTGCCAAGGATGAAGTTAAGGGCCTCATGCAGCTCCTAAAGTGGGTCTTCACAAACGAGCTGAAAAGTCTTATTAAAGAGGGGATTAAAATAAGAATTATTGGATCACTTGAAAATATTCCGGACGACATAGTCAAAATTCTTAGGAAAGCTGAAAAGGCCACTGCTCAAAATGAGGCAGGCACACTGGGGATTTGTTTTAACTATGGTGGACAGCACGAAATAGTTGATGCAACTAAAAAAATCATAGCCGATAAACTAGAGCCGGCTAAACTGACCATTGAAAAGTTTGCAAAATATTTATACGAACCCGATATTCCGCCAATTGATCTGATAATTCGGACTTCAGGCGAGCAGCGACTAAGTAATTTTATGCTCTGGCGGGCGGCTTACAGTGAGCTAGTATTTGTGCATAAACACTGGCCAGATTTTAACGAGACAGATCTGGACAATGCAATCAAAGAGTACTCTGAGCGTCAAAGGCGTTATGGTACGTAGAGTTACAAAGTAACGAACTTCTGCTTTATACTAATTACATCTATGATACTTCTAATCCTTGCCTTCATATTGTTTATAGGCCTAATTGTCGTTCATGAGTTTGGGCACTTCATTGTAGCTAGGCGTAATGGTGTAGAAGTCGAAGAGTTTGGCATTTTCTTTCCGCCAACACTTTGGCGCAAAAAAATGAAAGGTGGTTACGATTTTACTATCAATGCTTTGCCGCTAGGTGGCTTTGTAAAACTAAAAGGCGAGCACGACTCCGATACCCAAAAAGGCAGTTTCGGTGCCGCTAAACTGCCTGCCAAAATCAAAATAATGCTAGCCGGAGTAGGCATGAATTTATTGGCAGCCTATCTGTTATTTGCGCTGGTAGCGGTAGCTGGCATGCCAAAACTGGTCGAAAATCAGTTTACGGTCGCTAGAGACACCAAGGTCATCAGGCAGCAACTCTTAATTGGTTACGTAGAGAAAGACTCGCCGGCCGAAAAGGCTGGTTTACGAGTTAGGGATGAGATTGTGGCTATTGGCCCATTGGGTGAGACGGACCCTGTTGAAAGTGCCAATAACCTACCAAACCTAACCCGTCGCTTTGCGGGGCAAAATGTGCAGCTAACTTTTTCTCGCTCTGGCCAAATGCGAGCAGCGAATCTAAAACTTAGAACTACTCAAGAAGTAGATGCTGCAAAAAACACGGATAATCCCAAAGGCTATTTAGGTATTTCTCCAGCTGAATTTGTGCTTAGACGCTCTACATGGTCGGCACCGATTGTAGCCGCAGGATTGATCAAACAGTTTACGATTTTGACATTAAGAGGGCTGTGGGGGGTAGTAAGCAATTTGTTCCACGGCCAGGCGCAGCAAGCTTCAGAGCAAGTTTCTGGGCCGGTTGGTATTTTTGTGATCTTAAAAGACGGCAGTCTACTCGGCTATCAATTCATTTTAGTTATTCTAGCTGTAATTTCTCTAACTTTGGCCATAATGAATGCCTTGCCCATCCCTGCCTTAGACGGCGGACGACTATTCGTTACATTGCTTTCGAGGACCATGAAACGACCACTAAAACCAGTAACTGAAGAATGGATCCACGGCACTGGTCTTATAGTTTTGTTAGGGCTTTTTGTCCTTATTACTATCGTCGACGTCAGACGATTTTTTTAAAACATGACTGAAATAAACAAAGAACCGAGCACTCGTAATTGGGAACCAGTTTCGGCGGTTTTAGTTACTATTGGCGTATTCTTTGGAGCCCAATTAGGCGTTGGTATTTTCTTGGGTATTTACGCACTTCTAATAGGCTGGGATACTCACTCGGTCAATATATGGCTGGATACGCTGGCGGGCCGTTTTTGGTCATTATTTTTGATCGATATTGCCAGCATATTACTTTTAGCTTGGTTTTTGAGGTTTAAAAAAAGTAGTTTTAATAAAATTGGTCTGCGCCGGCCCACACTTAAACATTTCGGATATGGGTTGCTAGCTTTCGGAGTTTATTTTGTATCACTGATTACCATTTCTATGGTAGTGGGCTTTCTTATACCCCAGATTGATTTTAATCAGAAACAACAATTGCCATTTGAAATTGGTGCCAGAGGTCTTGCCCTGGCCCCGGCTTTTTTAGGTCTGGTAGTTATGCCGCCCCTGGTTGAAGAAATCCTATTCCGAGGCTTTCTTTATTCTGGACTAAGAACCCGTATAAATATATTACCGTCGGCCATTATCACTAGTCTATTGTTTGCACTCCCGCACCTTCAGCTGGGCGCAAACAGCCCGCCGCTGTGGACGGCGGCAATTGATACGTTTATTTTATCGATGATTGCCGTCTACTTAAGAGAAAAAACCATAAACTTATGGGCGGGGATTACTCTGCATATGATCAAAAATGCCTGGGCGTTCGTGGGCCTTTATTTATTGGCTGTGAAGTAGCCGACTTTTTTGGCTACTCTTTTGCTTTTGGGTGGGGTAGAATGGCAGGCATGAGACTCTCCAAGCTTTTTACCAGAACCAGAAAAGAAGCGCCGGCTGACGAGACCGCCAAAAATGCCCAATTATTGATCCGAGCCGGTTATGTTAACAAAGAAATGGCCGGCGTTTACGCTTATCTGCCACTTGGGCTTATGGTTATCGAAAAGATTAAACAAGTCGTCCGTGAGGAAATGAATGCCATTGACGGCCAGGAACTGGTCATGTCAAGTTTGCAGCCTAAGGAAACGTGGGAAATCACCGGCCGCTGGGACGATAAAGTCGTCGACGTCTGGTTCAAGTCAAAACTGCAAGATGGCACAGAAGTGGGATTGGGCTGGTCGCACGAAGAAGCCATCATCCAGATGCTCAAACAACACCTATCCAGCTACAAAGACTTGCCGATAAACATCTATCAGTTTCAAACCAAGCTGCGTAATGAGCTGAGGGCTAAAAGCGGCATCATGCGCGGCCGAGAATTTATCATGAAGGACATGTATTCCTGCAGCCTTGATGAGCGGCAACATGAAAAGTTTTACCAGGCGACCATAGATGCCTACATGCGGGTTTATAAACGGCTTGGCTTGGGCAACGATACTTATGTAACTTTTGCCAGCGGGGGCGCATTTACGCAATTTAGCCACGAGTTTCAGACAATTTGCGAGGCCGGTGAAGACACCATTTATCTGCATGAGAGCAAAAAATTAGCCATAAATGAAGAAGTCCTAGGTGATGATAGCCTGGCCGAGTTAGGCGTCGAGCGTAAAGATTTGGTGCAGATGAAGGCCGCCGAAGTTGGCAACATCTTTAACTTCGGCACGCATAAAAGCAAACAGATGGATTTTACTTTTACGGATCAAAAAGGACATCAACAATTCGTATATTTGGGGTCTTATGGTATCGGTATCTCTCGTTTGATGGGGGTCATCGCCGAGAAGTTTTCAGATGAGAAAGGGCTTGTCTGGCCGGAGATAATTGCTCCAGCAAAAGTATATCTGGCATCACTATCAGATAGCAAAGAAGTGTTAGGAGCCGCCGATGAGCTGTACGCACTATTGACTAAAAACGGTATTAGAGTAATATATGATGACCGCGACATAAGGACCGGCGAAAAGTTCGCCGATGCCGACCTACTTGGCATTCCTTACAGAGTAGTGGTTAGTGAAAAAACAATGTCATCGAAGCGTTTTGAGCTAAAAAAGAGAACTTCGGATCAAACCGAACTTCTGAGCCAAGATAGCTTGCTAAAGACTCTAATTTGAAGCCGAATAGTTTGTTATAATTAAGGCGATTCTGATAAATCAAAATCCGTTAGAAGGAATTACGATGAAGAAGCAATATTACCTAACTAAGGAAGGTGTGGCTGAGCTAGAATCTGAGCTGAGCAAGCTAGTGGCTCAGCGTGGGCCAATTGCCGAACGGATTAAAACAGCTCGCGAATTTGGTGATTTAAGTGAAAACGCCGAGTACACCTCTGCAAGGCAAGAACAAGAGCGGGTAGAAGGTAGGATTTCCGAAATTGACCACATATTGCAAAACGTTGAGATTATTAAGAAACCAAAAGGGGATAGTAAGGTTCAGCTTGGTTCGTTAGTAAAGCTAAAAAGCGGAGCCAAGACCAAAGAATTTACGGTAGTGGGGACAGTTGAAGCCGATCCACTGAGTGGCAAAATTTCTGATGAATCACCAATCGGCAAAGCCTTAATGGGCCAAAAAGTCGGCTCGGCCGTAGAAATTAAGGCTAATGGGGATATGGTTACTTACAAAATCACCGACATTTCTTAAAGCTAATCTAGCCTGTTAATTTTACAAAGGAACCTGTAACCTAAACATATATGAATTGGCTTAGTAAGATTGTTGACGAAGTTACCGCTCGTCACCCTGAAGGCGAAATTGTAGTTTCGTCCGGCGTCTCGCCTTCGGGCACTTATCATCTGGGTACTTTGCGAGAAGTGCTGACTGCCGAAGTTATTGCCCGGGAACTTAAAATCCGCGGTCGGGCGAGCCGCCATATTCACGTAGTTGACGATCTTGATGTGTTTAGAAAAATTCCGGTTGGTGTTAACAGCGAATATGAAAAATATCTAGGTCTTCCGCTCTGCGATGTGCCCGCACCTGATGGTTCTAACCACTCATATGCTGATTATTATCTAGCTGATCTCTTAAAAGCCGCCAAGTCGCTCAACTTAGATATGGAAGTTATGCGTGCTCATGAGAAATATCGCCAAGGATTTTTTGTGCCGGCAATTGAAAAAGCCCTTCAAAATGTGACTAGTATACGCAAAATCTTAAAAGATATCTCAGGACGCGACCTAGGTGATGAATGGTCTCCAGTCCAGGTTATGGAAGAAGGTTATTTAAAAAATCGACCGTTCGTATCTATTGATACAAATAAGAAAGAGTTAACCTACCTCGATAAAGATGGGCATAAGCAGACGACAAATTACCAAAAAGGTGAGGTAAAGCTTAACTGGCGTATTGATTGGCCGGCCCGCTGGTGGTTATTAAATGTTGCGGTTGAACCGTTTGGCCGTGATCACGCCACCAAAGGTGGATCTTACGATACCGGTGAGATTATAGTTAAAGAAATTTTTGACACTGATCCTCCATTGCCGGTTCCTTACCACTTCATAAATCGCAGTGGTGAAACTAAAAAGATGAGTAAAAGCAGTGGCGACACAATTACCGCGGCTGAATTGCTCGAGGTTCTACCGGCTGAAGTGGTTTGGTTCTTTATTTTGCGTTTTCCGCCCCAGAAGCAACTTTTCTTTGAAGAGGGTCCAACTTTAATGAAACTAGTTGATGATTTTAGCGAATTACTGAGTAGGCCTAACAAGAGCCCGGAAGAAGAAAAATTAATAGAGCTTTGCCGGTATAAGATAGATACGAAGACAGTTAGCAATATACCCTTCAGCCATCTAGTAGCAAGCTACCAGGCTTCTCTTCATGACCCAGAGAAAACTTTGGAAGTTATTAAACGGACTGAACATGGCCTTGCGGCCGAGGCCGACGCAGAGGTTATTAAAAATGAGCTGAAATTTATAGACGCCTGGCTGGAAAAACATGCCCCTGAAGACGTTAAGTTTAGCCTGTTAGAAACCGTAGATGCGGCAAAATTTAATGATTCTGAGAAGCATTTCTTGTCACTACTCGCCGATAAAGTTGAAAAAGCTCCAAAAGACGCGGATGGGGAATGGTTTCACAAAGCTATTTACGACCTGGGCGAAGAAATACAACTTAAGCCCAAGGAACTATTTGCAACTCTTTACCAGGCGCTAATAGGTAAAGACTCCGGACCGCGCGCCGGCTGGTTTCTAAGCATCTTACCAAAAGATTGGCTTATAAATCGTTTCCGGCTCAAAAGCCACCCGTAACCTTGTATAATTAAGACTAATGACAACTAAAGCTTTATTTGCAGCGGGATGTTTTTGGGGAGTGCAGTATTACTTCGATGAAGTCCCAGGAGTTGTCAAAACCACGGTCGGCTACACCGGAGGTCAAACAAAGGACCCAAGCTACGAAAGCGTATGCAGCCACACCACTGGCCATGCCGAAGCTACACTCATAGAGTTTGATCCAGAAAAAGTTTCTTACGAAGTACTTTTAAAACAATTTTTTAGGATGCACGATCCGACGACCCTGAATAAGCAGGGTCCAGACGTTGGCGACCAATATCGTTCAGCTATCTTTTATTTTGACGATGAGCAAAAAGAACTAGCCGAAAAAATAAAGAAAGACCAGGCCCAAAATTTTGAAAATCCAATAGTGACTGAAATAACTAAAGCCGGTACATTCTACCAAGCTGAAGATTACCACCAGAAATTTACGCAGCGGACCGGAAGAGGCATGTGTCATGTGCCCTTTGCGCCCGTAGAGTAAAGTGTTACACTCTTGCCATGGCTACTAAAAAATCATCAACCCGCATAAAATCAAAAGCAGTTAACGCAAAAGTTACTAAACAGACAGGTTTAAATAAAGATGTCCATCAACAACTTCATTGGTTGCACACAGTTAGTTTTTTAGCTTTTGGTCTCTGGGCAGTCATTGCTGGCGCAGTTATTAAGACCACGCAGTTTACGCTAAATGTCAGCTATCTTACCAAGGACGAACTGGCTAGCCAAAAAACAACCATTTTTGCGTCCGCACTTCGCCATGTCTGTGATGTGGATCTTAGATGGCTTCTTGTAGGCATACTGGTTCTATCAATGATTATTCCACTACTAACAGTTACTAAATTACACAATAAATACCATGACATGTTAAAGGCGCGCGTACAGTCGCTTCGCTGGATAGATTTTGCCGTCACCGGCGCACTTTTAGTTGAACTAGTCGCTTTGCTCAGTGGCTTTAACGATATATTGACCCTAAAACTCATAGCTGGCGTAGTTGCAGCGGCCTACTTAATGGGCTGGTTCACCGAGCGCGAGACTAAAAGCAAAGGCAGTTCGTCCTGGCTGCCGTTTAGCCTCGGTTTAATAATTGGAGGCTTAGCCTGGGCTGTGATTGGAACATCGCTAGCCTACAATTACGTCTATGGTTTAACACGTTTACCGTGGTACGTTTACGCTTCAGCAGGCGCAGCCCTGGCTGGCAACCTACTCATGGCTGTAAATCAATACGGTCAATTAAAAGGCCTAAGAGCCTGGCGTGATTACATGGTTGTTGAGCGCAATTATTTAGCTATAAACCTAATATCTAAAATTGCTGTCGCGTCTATACTTATTGTCGGTTTACGTTAGAAAATGAAAATTCACCGGTTTTATATCAAGCCGGACACTGAGCTAAAACATGACATTTGGATTCATGACATAGCTTTACTAAATCAGTGGCAAAAAGTGCTAAGGTTTAGGTCTGGGCAAGAGTTAGTACTTTTTGATGGGGCAGAGCACGATCGCCTTTACAGAATTGAAGAATTTAACGCTAATGAGGCTCACCTCAAATATGTAACTGACTTTGAACGAAAATTGCCCCCGAAAGACATCTACCTACTGTGGTCGCTTCTTAAAAAAGATAAGAATGATTGGGTTTTGCAAAAATGTACTGAACTTGGAGTGAGCCATTTTCTGCCGCTGTTAGCTGATAGATCAGAAAAAACTGGTTTTAACCTGGAAAGAGCTAAGAAAATTATCATTGAAGCCGCCGAACAGTGCGGCCGCAGTGACATTCCAAATGTGCGTGAGCCAGTGAATGTAGCTTCAGCGCTACAAGAACTGCAATATAAGTTACCACTTTTTGTATGCGAACAAGACGAAAAAGAAAGTACAACAGAAACTCCGGATAAAATTGGAGTACTTATTGGTCCTGAAGGCGGTTGGTCGGATGCCGAGAGAGAACTGTTCAGGGAGAATAACTTAAAGTACATAAGTTTACATGATTTTACACTACGCGCCGAGACTGCTTGCGTAGCGGCGATCTCAAAACTGTTACAATAGTTTGACATGAGTTATGCAAGGGAACGATCAGCACCCTACAAACCAGGGCAGGAAACAGCCTTCAAAATCAGTCGCAGCAAGATTGAGCTTTTCACACAATGCCCACGTTGTTTCTGGCTGGATGCGCGGCTTAAGATTAAGCGCCCTAGCGGGCCGCCATTCCAGATCAATAAAGCCATCGACGAACTGTTCAAAAAAGAATTTGATAGTTACCGATTGCAGGCCAAGCCACACCCGATTATGACGGAA
The DNA here is from genome assembly GCA_035479935.1 of Patescibacteria group bacterium. Classification (GTDB taxonomy): domain Bacteria; phylum Patescibacteriota; class Saccharimonadia; order Saccharimonadales; family JACOTW01; genus DATIIF01. The sequence goes on along the minus strand of DATIIF010000034.1, from coordinate 13,858 downwards.
TTTGGGGTTTCAGCTGTGCCGTTTACTCATGCCGATCTGGACAACTGGCGTCAGAACTTCATCGGCGTATCAACATTACATGAGCCGACAAATTTACAAGTTTCTGGGGCAATCGATGATGTCTGGGTTAATAACCAGAAAGAATTAATGGTTGTGGATTATAAGGCCACAGCCAAACAGTCTGACGTAACTTTGGATGCCGATTGGCAAATGAGCTACAAACGCCAACTGGAAGTTTATCAATGGTTGTTACGCCAAAATGACTTCAAGGTAAGTGACACCGGCTATTTCGTCTACGCGAACGGACGTTTGGACGCTGATGGTTTTAATAACAGAGTAGAATTCCGCACCAAAATAATTCCATACACTGGTAGTGACACTTGGATTGAGCCAACACTTATAAAAATGAAAGCTTGCCTTGAAGGTGACATGCCGGCTGTTGGCAAAGCGGCCATGGGCGGCTCTTGTGATTTTTGCGCCTATGCCAAAGCCCGTACCGAACTAACACTAAAAGCCCTAAAGCCACATAATTAGTTCTTATACGATATACTGTTCTTATGCTAGATATTCAGTTTATTCGGGATAACCGAGAGCTGGTCCGGGAAAAGTCAAAACAAAAAGGTTACGATGTAGATATCGACCAATTGTTGGGTTTTGATACAAAACGCCGTGAGCTTTTGGTAACTGTTGAAGAATTACGCCGACAGCGTAACGAGCTATCTTTGCAATCCCAAGGACAGCAACCGCCTGAAGACCAAATCCATAAAGGCCGAGAGCTAAAGGATAAACTAACCGATCTTGAGCACCAACTGACCTCAATTGAACAAGAATTTGTTTCACTTCTAAAAACTGTACCAAATATGCCGCTTCAAGATGTACCAATAGGGGGCAGTGAAGCCCAGAACGTTGTTACTAAAACAGTTGGTGAGCCACATAAGTACGATTATGAAGCTAAACCCCACTGGGAACTTTTGAACCAGAAAAACTTCTGGGATAAAGAACGGGCGGCCAAAATTTCAGGTAGCCGATTTGTCTATCTCAAAGGTGATATTGTGCGTCTGCAAATGGCTTTAATCCAATATGTTTTTGACACTCTCGGCGATAAAGAAGTAATTGAACGGTTAATTAAAGATAATAATTTAAACTTAAAACCTACACCCTTCATGCCAATTTTACCGCCGGCAATGCTCAGGACCGAACCTTATTCGGCCTCATCGCGGCTAAATGCAGAAGAAGTGACCTATAAATTAGAGGGAGATGATCTTTGGCTTAATGCCAGTGCCGAACACACCCTGTGTACCATGTACTGGAATGAAACTTTACCCGAAGACCAATTGCCAGTTCGCTACGTTGGCTACAGCACCAGCTTTAGACGCGAGGCAGGTACCTACGGCAAAGACACTGAAGGCATAATTCGGTTGCATCAATTCGACAAACTTGAGATGGAAGTTTTTAGCACTAAAGAAACAGGGCTTGATGAGCACAAACTGCTTATAGCTATCCAGGAGTACTTGATCGGTCAGCTAAAAATCTCCTATCAATATGTCCAAAAGTGTACCGCCGATATTGGTGGCCCAAATGCTTCAGGAGTAGATCTTAACTGTTGGTTCCCGGGCCAGAAACGATTTATAGAAACCCATACCGCGGACTACATGACTGACTATCAAGCCCGGGATCTAAGCACGCGCATACGCAAACAAGACGGCAGTACTGAACTGGCACACACCAATGACGCAACGGCTTTCGCACTAGGCCGAATTCTGGCGGCAATTGTTGAAAATTATCAGGACAAAGAAGGCAATATTTACGTTCCGGAAGTTTTAAAACCATATCTAGGGAGTAGGGAAAAGCTATGATAAAAAAACTAGAAATTAGTGGCGTCCATGTATCCGTTGATCCAAAACTACACGAATACGTTTCAAAAAAAATTGGCAAACTTGATCGTTATATTCCAAAACGGGCTCGCGAATCCACTCACGCCGAAGTATTTCTGAAAGAAGCTAAAATCAAAACCAAAAAAGAATGTACTTGCGAAGTAGTTATGCACTTGCCGGGCAATAAATTGATGACCAAAGAAACAACTATGAATATGTTTGCTGCCGTCGACATCGTCGAAGCCAAGCTTAAAAACCAACTCAAAAAATACAAAGAAACCCATAGCAGCTTAAAGCTTCACCGCCGTATATTGGCTCGCATTCGGCGTGGTGAAAGATAGATAAAATATTGGGCACAGGCCTATCCTTTGGGGTACAATAGTTATCTAGTAAGTTTCAGGCAGTCCAATTTTTAACAGGGAGAGTGTATTTAGTGAGAAAAGTTTTTAAACGCATTTTGGGTGACCCTCAAGCCAAAACACTTAAACGTCTTAGCAAACGTGTCCGCGAGATTAATGCTTTTGATGGCAAATATAAGAAGATGCCAGACAAGCAGTTGGCTGAACAGACCAAGAAATTAAAAGAAAGATTGGCCAAAGAATCACTGGATAAAATCTTGCCAGATGCCTTTGCTGTTGTGCGTGAAGTCGCTTCCCGGACGCTAAAACAGAGGCACTTTGATGTTCAGCTAATTGGTGGAATGGCCTTGCATGAAGGAAGTGTGGCTGAAATGAAGACCGGTGAAGGAAAAACCCTCGTCGCAACCCTGCCAGTTTACCTCAATGCTTTGAGCGGAAAAGGCGCGCACATTGTAACAGTTAACGACTATCTTGCTCAGCGCGACGCCGGCTGGATGGCGCAGATTTATCATTTTTTGGGCTTAAATACTGGCGTAATAATTGCCGACCAGTCATATATATATGACCCTGAATTCTTGAATGAAAATCACAGCGACAAGCGAATGCAGCATCTAAAGCCATGTACTCGCCAAGAAGCTTACGCAGCAGACATTACATATGGCACTAACAATGAGTTTGGTTTTGATTATTTGCGCGACAACATGGTGCGCGAAGTTGACCAGCTTCGTCAGCGCGATTTACATTACGCCATCGTCGATGAAGTTGACTCAATTTTAATCGACGAAGCACGTACGCCATTAATTATTTCAGCTCCTAGCGTGACCAGCGGTAGCGCTTATGGGCAATTTGCCAAAGTTGTTAGACCTCTTAAAAAAGAGACCGATTACGAACTCGATGAGAAACGTAAGTCGGTTATTCTAACTGACGCCGGGGTAGAACATATTGAAAAAATACTGGGCATAAAAAGCCTTTATGACACGGAGAATATACGTACTATTTATCACCTTGAGCAAGCTCTGCGTGCCCAGACATTATTCAAACGCGACAAAGATTACGTTGTTACCCAAGAAGGCGAGGTAGTGATTGTTGATGAATTCACCGGCCGACTTTTAAAAGGTCGTCGTTATAACGAGGGTTTGCACCAAGCCATCGAGGCCAAGGAAGGTGTTGAAGTCCAAGAAGAATCAATGACGCTGGCAACCATTTCATTTCAAAATTATTTCCGTTTATACGAAAAATTGTCCGGTATGACTGGTACGGCATCTACTGAAAGCGAAGAGTTCCATCAAATTTATAAACTAGAAGTCATTGAAATTCCGGCCAATAGAAAAATAGTCAGGGAAGACCGCGCGGACCGTATATATAAGACAGAAGCGGGTAAGTTCAAAGCAATTGTGCGCGAGGTAAAAACTCTTCACCAAAAAGGGCAGCCGGTACTGCTTGGAACGGCATCGGTTGAAAAAAATGAAGCTTTGAGTAATGCTCTTGGTCGGGCTGGCGTGCCGCATGAGACTTTAAACGCCAAAAATAACGAACGCGAAGCGGCTATTATCGCAAAAGCTGGCGAACGCGGAGCGGTAACTCTAGCCACTAACATTGCCGGGCGTGGCACAGACATAGTGCTGGGCGAAGGAATTAGGGAATTGGGTGGATTGTTTGTGCTAGGTAGCGAGAGGCATGAATCGCGGCGAATCGATAATCAGTTAAGAGGTAGGGCTGGGCGCCAGGGCGATCCGGGCATAACGCAGTTTTTTGTTAGTGCTGAAGACGACCTAATGCGTATCTTTGGCGGAGAACGAATAGCCAGCATTATGGATCGGCTTGGCGTTGATGACGATATGCCAATTGAAAATCGAATAATTAGCAAAAGTCTGGAAGGCGCTCAGAAAAAAGTTGAAGGCTATAACTTTGATGCCAGAAAAAATGTCGTTCAATACGATGATGTAATGAACCGCCATCGTCGGGCGACTTATGTTATGCGCCGAGAAATTCTGGAAGACATAAATATTAAGAAACGCGTAAAAGTCTTTATTGAAGAGGAAGTCAAGCAGCTTGCCGAGTCGCCACTGGCCACAACCGATAAATACCAAGACCAAATTACTGAAGCTCTGCCGTTTGATGACGAGGCTTTGGACAGATTATTTGATAGCCCAGCAAATAAGTTCGGGGAAGCACTAAAGGCTGAAGCGCTTGAACTTTATGAGGCTCGCGAGTCGGCGTTCACTCCGGAGATTATGCGTAAGGTTGAGCGCGACGTCTATCTGCAAATTTTAGACAATCTGTGGATGCAGCATTTAGAAAATATGGATCACTTGCGTGAAGGTATACATTGGCTGAGTGTTGGCCAACGTGATCCGCTGGTGGAATACCGCCGCCAGGGACAGTTATTGTTTGACGGCATGCAGGGCTCGCTTCGCCACGAAGTGGTTCGTGCGCTATTCCATGCTGAACCGGTTGATGATGTTGATCAGCCAATCGAAACTGAGCTGACAAGAGCTGCACGTAAATCAGTTGATAATGCCGACCGCATTATAGAAGCTGAAACATTTGAAGAAGAAGATTTCTCACTCCAAAAAGAGGTTGCTAGTACCAAGAAACAGCTCAGTACTTCTAAACGCAAGAAAAGTCGAAAAGCTGAACGCAAACGAAAGCAGCGCGGCAAACGGCGCAGTAAATAGCAAGCAAATGAAACATACAATCCATGAAATTTCACTAAAGAATGGCATAAAAGGTTTGTTTATCCACGTCCCGCATGCTCTAGTTATGACCTACGACTTTAACTTCAGGGCCGGCGAATATTTAGTAAAAAGGAATAAGTGGGAAACTCCTCATTTAATGGAGCACTTGTTGCTCGGAGCCAACAAAGAGATTCCTAAAGCCAGGGCTTTTCAAGCCGAGTTTGAAAAAAACGGCGCCTATAACAATGCAAGTACCGGCACTTATGATATCTCGTATGAGGCAGAGTGTGCTGACTTCGAGTGGGACAGAATATTGAAACTTTTATGCGTAGCCATTTCAGAACCATTGTTTTTAGAAGAGGAATTTGATGCCGAGTTTGGCAACGTTCGCGAAGAACTGACAGCAAGGTCCAATAATCATTTTCGTCATTTAAGTCTAAGCTTGCGCGAGGCTTATGGCTTTATTGTTGCTACTGATCAAGAGCGTTTAAAACTAATGGATAACGTTTTACTGAACGATGTTCGTAAACATTACAAGCGAACCCATACAACCAGTAATTTGCGATTTGTAATGGCTGGCAATTTACCGCCAGATCGCCGTAAACAAGTTAGTCAGATTTTAAATTCTCTTGCTCTACCTCTTGGCGGCGGCAGATTAGAACTGCCTGAAGAAACTCCAGTTCCTTTGGCTAAACCACTCTATATACATAATGAAACCGTTGATAACTTATATTTTTACATCGATACTTTTATGAACCGCCGTATGCGCGATCCGGAAGTCGATGCCCTCGGGCTTATTAATAGTATGCTGACCGAGACGCTTTATTCCAGAATTCTAGGTACGGCGCGTGAACGTGGTTTGGTCTATAGTATGAGTTCCGGCATAGGACAGACAAAAAATGTCAGTAATTGGTGGTTTGGTACGCAAATTCTGCCGGATAACGCCCCAGCGCTATTTGACATCATCATTAAAGAACTAAAGGCTGTTAATAGTGGCAAGCTGGGTGAAGAGGATATAACCGCTGCCAAACAATATGCTTTGGGGCGTTACCAAAGAAGCGGTCAAACGGTTGGCGGCATGGCTTCTGGCTACACTTATCGTTACTTTTTTGACGAACACATAGATGATTATTACAAAGTTCCGGAACGCATTCGCAGCATTTCGCGCAACCGAATTATTGAGATAACAAATTCCTTGTTTGGTGAAAAATTATGGGGTCTTGGTGCGTTAGGAAATGCCGGAGACAAGACGGTCCAAAAACTATACAGTCAGATAGAACAACTCTGGAAATAAAATGGATGATATAAACAAAAAACTTGAAGCGCTCCGGGCGGACGTTGATGAGGCGCTTAAAAAAATAGGTGCTGATGATATCAAAAAAGAGCTAACTGATCTTAAAGCTCAGTCCCAGCTGGATAATTTTTGGGCCGATAATTTAAAAGCCCAAGAGATTATGAAGCGAGTTTCCAGGCTCGAGACTAAACTCAACCCGTGGCTTGATCTGGAACTTGGCTTAAAAGACATATACGAACTTCTAGAAGCTAAAGACCCGAGCTTATTAGCTGAACTAAGCGAGCAACTAGATAGCCTCGAGAAGAATTTTGATCGATTAAAGCAACAGCTAAAATTTTCAGGCCAATACGACGATTTTGACGCTATAGTTAGTATTTATTCTGGGGCAGGTGGTACAGATGCTCAGGATTGGGCGCAAATGTTGCTTAGGATGTATATGCGCTGGGCTGAGAAGCAAAATTTCAAAACAATCACTGTAGATGAATCAACTGGCGAGGAAGCCGGAATTAAAAGTGTAACACTAGAAATTAACGGACCATATGCTTACGGCAAATTGAAAAGTGAACATGGCGTCCATAGGCTAGTACGATTAAGTCCGTTCAACGCTGATAATCTGCGCCAAACTAGTTTTGCCAAAGTGGAAGTCATCCACAAAATTGATAAACCCGAGACTATTGAAATTGATAATAAAGATTTGAAGATTGATGTGTATAGAAGTGGCGGTCACGGCGGTCAAAGTGTGAATACAACTGACTCGGCTGTTCGAGTAACCCATGTGCCCACTGGTATAACGGTTGCTATTCAAAATGAACGCTCTCAACTACAGAATAAAGAAACCGCCCTGACTATATTAAGATCACGTTTGGCGCAGATGCAGCTGGAACAGCACCTTGATAATATGTCAGAATTAAAAGGCCCCAATCAGTCAGCAGAGTGGGGGAATCAAATTCGCTCCTATGTTTTGCATCCTTATAAGCAAGTTAAAGATTTGCGCACTAGACATGAAACGAGTGATGTTGATGGTGTATTAGACGGAGACATAGATCCTTTTATCAATGCTTATCTGGAGCACAACCTCGGCAACTAGTTTCTAAATTTGACCGCCTACAACTATTTTGTTAACATGACCAATATTGTTTAAAATAAAGGAAAAAAATGGACGATCAATCAACACCATCAATGCAGCAACCAGACCCAGGCGTAATGCCACCAACAGAACCAACAACTCCCCCAGCACCAACACCTATGCCGGAACCACCAGCACCTCCAGCCCCGATGCCTGGTGCTGAGCCACAACCTGGTGTAACACCTGAAGATCCGGCTGCTGGATCAGATCCTATGGGTGGCGGAACAGATAACGCAGTTTAGTAAATAAAAAAACATTATAAATCCCGTCCAGATAATGAGGGCGGGATTTTGATACAATAGAGCAGATGATACTTCTCGACAGGGTAACAAAGGTTTATAACCGGACCAATACCGCATTGGATCGTGTTTCTTTGCACGTTGAACCAAAAGAATTCGTGATAATTATTGGCACCTCCGGAGCGGGCAAGTCCACACTTCTGAAGTTGCTAACCAAAGAGGAAAGACCCACCAGCGGTAAGATTGTGGTCGGCGGCCTAGATTATGACAAACTCAAGGACAAGGATATACCTCTTGTGCGCCGCAAAATAGGCGTAGTGTTTCAAGATTTTAAACTATTGCCGAATAGGAATGTTTTTGAGAATGTGGCTTTTGCGCTTGAGATTGTTGGCTATGGCAACGGCGAGATTAAGCACACTGTACCGCGTGTTCTGGACATTGTTGGTTTGAAGGGCAAAGAAAAAAGAATGCCTCTAGAACTTTCTGGTGGTGAGCGCCAAAGGGTTGCCATTGCTAGGGCAATTGTTCGCCAACCCAAAATCTTGATAGCTGATGAGCCGACCGGTAACCTAGACCCTAAACATGCTTGGGATGTCATAAAGGTTTTAGAAAAAATTAATCGTTTTGGCACCACAGTACTGCTTACTACGCACAATCAAGATATCGTTAATAAGTTAAAGAGACGAGTAATTACACTAAAAGATGGCCGGATAGTTAGCGATAGGGCCAATGCAGAGTACAAACAAACATAAAGCTATGAATCACGAAATTATTACTTTTTGGCGAATCATTAAAACCGGCGTACAAAACTTTTTACGCAACGCAACTCTGGCAGTTGCGGCCATGGCTGTAATGGTGGTTACATTGTCTATTATTTTGTTCTCGGTAGTTGCAAATGCTACGTTTTCAAATACCGTTCAACAAATAACCGATAAAATTATCGTTTCGGTGTACTTAAAAGATAGCGTTTCTGAAAACAGAAGAAATCAACTCGTCAGTGACCTTAAAAAGATTGATAATGTTAAATCAATTAGCTACTTATCGAAGGATGACGCCCTAAAAGTTTACCAGGACCAAAACCGTGATAATCCAGATCTTTTGGCGGCAATTTCACAGACAGATAACCCTTTGCCTTCAAGTTTGGCTATAAAACCTAAAGATCCAAACCGCATTCAAGAAATAAAGGACTATCTAGAAAAGCCGGAAATTAGATCTCTGCAATCAGACGATACATCTTACTCTGGCGAGCGAAAAGAGGCGATTGATAAAATTTCCCGAGGCGCACAATTCTTCCGAGAAACTGGCGTGGCAGGAGTAATTACGTTTGCGATTGTTTCTATGCTTATAATTTTCAACACCATTCGAATGGCGATTTTTAACCGTCGAGATGAGCTTAACATCATGCGCCTGCTTGGCGCGAGCTCTGGATATATAAGGGGCCCATTTGTTGTTGAAACGATCATTTACGGCATAATCGCTGCCATTATTTCGGTCTCTATATGCAACACATTATTTGTGGTATCTTCTTCGGCATTCCAGGCCAGTAGCTTCGGCTTTTTAGACATACAGTTTGCCACAGATTTCTTTATAAAACACTTTTGGTTAATTTTGATTTCGCAGATAACCATTGGTATACTTATTGGAGCCGTTTCCTCAGTTGTTGCTACACGGCGATATCTTAAATTTAAATCGAGTAAATAAAAATCTGTTTAAACCAGCGAGGGTAGAATCTATTAGTAACACTAGTCGAACTACTTTCACAATCATTTATAACTAATTGCAAATCCTTGCAGGATGTGATATGATTTCATTGCTCAATAAAAGACCAAAAATGAAAAATAAAACCATAAGCTATAAAAAGGCTTTACCAACTCTAGCATTAGTCCTAATGCTCGTGACTGGTTTTATTGTCGCGCCAATAGTCAGGGCAGATCAATACGATGCGCAAATTCGTGCTTTAAGTGCTGAAAATTCTGAAAAAAGAGGTCAAATTAATCAGTTGCAGATTCAAGCGGCCGACCTAAACGATAAGATTTCTAAGCTTCAGGCTCAAATTGATGATTTACAGCGCCAGATTGACAAAAGTAATGCTGATATTGCCGATACAGAGGCCAGGATTAAAGCCGCCGAAGAAGAACTGGCCCGACAAAAGAAACTACTCGGGGCTAATATTAAGGCTATGTACCTGGAAGGACAAATTTCTACAGTAGAGATGCTGGCTTCCAGCAAAGATTTGAGCGACTTTTTTGATAAGGCCCAATACCGAAGCACCGTTAAAGACAAGATAAAATCAACGGTTGATAAAATAACTGCTCTAAGGCTAGAACTAAAGGCCCAAAAACAGCTGCTCGAGGACCAGAGGCATGACCAAGAACTGCGACAAAATCAGGTTGATGCTCAACGGGATGAACAGGCCAGACTGCTAAATCTTAATGAAGCCGATCGTAACAATCTAAATAACGACATAAAGCACAATTATGCCCAAATTGTTGAACTGCGCAGACAACAAGCAGTTGAAAACTCAAAGCACTTTAATGGTTCCCATTTGGTTAATGGGGGCGCATGTAGCCCAAGACCAGTCAATGATTACCCGGACGACCTATGTGCCCGCGCGCAAGATAGCGTTGTGGACCCGTGGGGCCTGTATAACCGCGAATGTGTCAGCTATACCGCTTGGAAAGTTTACAGTACGCGTGGCTACATGCCATACGGCTATGGCAATGCTAATCAATGGGATGGTCACGCCCGTGCAGACGGCATACCAGTAGATGGCAGCCCGCGACCTGGCGACGTAGCTGTGGCCCACTGGGGATATTACGGCCATGTCATGTATGTTGAATCGGTAAACAGCAACGGCACAATAAATGTTAGCCAGTATAACTGGGACTACAATGGTACGTATTCTGAGATGTATGGGTTTAGTGCGTCGGGCTTAGTCTTCATCCACTTCTAGTCCAAGCCACGCACCACTTTTAACAGAAACCAGGCAAAGCCTGCCTTTGTTAAAAGTTTTTGGTACCAGAGTCATTTTTCTACTTCGAGCCTCAGGTCGCCGTACCTATCCCGTACGCTTCCTTCGGTTCTCGCAGAGAAAATGTCTCTGGCACTCAAATGCATGACTTGGTATAGACAGATGTATTATCAATTTTTTCTAGCAAACAATCTGTGCCATAATACTTAAGTCTTTTAGAAAATTAAGAGGGTATTTTGTGGAACATCCTTTGCGACGCGTCGGTATGTTTGTTAAAAGGGCTAGGCATGCCAGATGGATAAGATTTTCTACTAAACTTATTGCGGTAGTACTTATTTTTGCTTTGGGTGTGGGGATAGGCGATGGGCGGATTACGCTCAATAACTATTCTGCTCTTCATAAATCTGTTCAACAAGGCTTACCAGACAATCTTGATTATCGGTCTGTTGAGCAAGTTTATGATCTGTTGAAGCTTGATTACGACGGTAAGCTTGATACTGAAAAGTTACTCGATGGCTTAAAAGCTGGGCTGGCAGAGGCCAGTGGTGACAACTATACCGAATATTTTAACGCTGAACAGTCCAAAGCCCTTAAGGAAGACTTGAGCGGCACCATAACCGGTATTGGAGCAAAACTTGGCAAGGATAACGGTGTTATCATCGTTATGTCGCCTCTACCTGGCTATCCGGCTGAAAAAGCTGGGTTAAGAGCAAAAGATATCATTGCCAAAATTGATGACGAATCGACCCAGCACATGACAATTGACCAAGCCGTTAAAAAAATTCGCGGTGATGCTGGGACAAAAGTAAAACTAACAGTCATACGCAACGATCAAAGACTCGATTTTGAAATTACACGCGAACAGATTACTGTGCCTAGCGTTGAATACCAGGTCCTTGATGGCAATATTGGCTACTTACAAATCACACAGTTTAATACCGATACATCAGAGCTTGCTCTAAAGGCGGCTAAAGAATTCAAACAGAAGAATGTTAAGGGTGTCATTCTGGACTTGCGAGGCGACCCCGGTGGGTATCTAAATACGGCGGTGAATGTCTCGAGCCTGTGGTTGCCAAAAGGCAAGGCCATACTCACCGAAAGACGAAACGGAGTAATTGTGAAAACTTATGAGTCAACCGGCACGCAGATTCTGGCCGGAATTAAGACTGCGGTACTTATTGACGAGGGCAGTGCCTCGGCTTCAGAGATAACGGCCGGTGCCTTAAAGGATAACGATGCGGCTACGCTAATTGGTGTTACGAGTTTCGGTAAGGGTAGCGTTCAAGACCTGGATAGCTTGATCAATGGCGGCACGCTTAAAGTTACAATTGCCAGATGGTTTCGACCCAACGGTGAAAATATTGATAAAAAAGGCATTGACCCGGACCAAAAGGTCGAGCGTAGTGACGAAGATTTCAAAGCTAACCGCGACCCCCAAAAAGACGCTGCTCTAAAGTTCTTAAAACAATAATTTAGCCTTGCCTAAAAGGGGTTGTTGAGGTAGCATAAGAGCCATAAAGATAAGGCGGTAAGGAGTGGCGAAAAAGCCTACTAAGTATGTGTTTGTAACAGGTGGCGTGCTTTCCGGACTCGGTAAGGGCATCACCGCCGCCTCCATCGGAAATCTCTTAAAAGCCAGAGGGCTATCAGTAAACCTCCAAAAATGCGACCCTTATCTCAACGTTGATGCAGGTACGCTAAACCCGCGTGAGCACGGAGAATGTTTTGTAACTAAAGACGGCGCTGAAACCGACCTAGACTTAGGCCATTATGAGCGCTTTTTAGACCAAGAATTGACCAGCACCAGCTCATTAATGAGCGGCAGGGTGCTACTAAAAGTTATTCAAGACGAGCGGGCTGGGAAATATGCCGGCGAAGATGTACAAATTATTCCACACCTTACCGCTGCCATTCAGAAGTATATCATTGAGGCAGGGAAAGATTTTGATGTACATATCGTTGAGATTGGCGGTACTGTTGGAGACTATGAAAGCTTGAGTTTTATAGAGGCGATTCGTGAGCTGGGGCTTAGAGTTGGCAAAGAAAACGTAATGTATGTTCACGTTGTATATATGCCTTACTTGGGCGCTAGCCAAGAAATCAAGACCAAGCCGGCCCAAAATTCAGTGCGCGAACTTCGTGGTCTTGGCATAACGCCGGATATTTTGGTAGCGCGCAGTGAAAAACAAGCCAACAAATCTGTCAAGGCAAAGCTTAGTCTTTTCTCTGGCGTTGAGCTCGAGGCCATAGCCCTTCTGCCAAACGCTCCAAGCATTTATGAAGTTCCGTTGACTCTTGAAGACACTGCTGTGGCAAACGTAATCACCAAACGTCTGGGCTTAAAAGCCAGCAAGCCGGACCTAAAAGAATGGCGTGATGTTGTTAAGCGAGCCACCACATCTTATAAACACACCACAACTATTGGTGTAGTAGCGAAATACATGGATAACCAAGACACTTATATGAGCGTCTTTGAAGCGTTGCGGGCAGCCGCCTGGTGGAATGATACAAATATAGACATACTTTGGATAAAGGCTGAAGACTTTGATGAACCCAATTCGCCGCCAATCATGGCGGCTTTAAAGACTTGTGATGGCATTGTAGTGCCCGGCGGGTTTGGCACGCGTGGCCTGGAGGGCAAAATTAAGGCAGCCCAATTTGCTCTAAGAGAAAAAGTTCCTTACTTAGGCTTATGCCTAGGCCTTCAGATGGGTGTGATTGCCGCTGCTCGTAACGCCGGAGTGGAAGACGCTACCTCGGCCGAGCTTAACCCAGCATCTAAACACCTACTGATTGATACCATGCACGACCAAAGGGGCAAGGAAAATACCGGTGGCACAATGCGTCTTGGAAATTATGATTGCGATTTGGCCAAGGGAAGTTTGGCGGCCCAACTTTACGGGACGAATAAGATTGTTGAGCGTCATCGCCACCGTTATGAGTGCAATAATTCCTATCTTGATAAATATGAAAAGTGGGGCATAAAAGCTGTTGGTATCAATCCGCAAAACCATCTCGTAGAAGTGATAGAGGGAATCGACCATCCATTCTTCTTAAGTTCACAGTTTCATCCCGAATTTAGGTCTCGCCCGAACAGGCCGCATCCAATGTTTGCCGGGTTTATCAAAGCTTGCATTAAACAAGTTTAAGTTAGTCAGGAATATTGCAATACCAAGGCAACTAAGTTAGCATTAGCTTTGTAGGTTAAAATTTATGGATAATAATCAGCCGGAACCGGCCGATCCTAAATCAGCCAAACAAAGTTATAAAATTTTAATCGTAGAAGACGATGACGCTCTTGCGAGTGTCTATGAGAC
>DATIIF010000033.1:0-9875 GCA_035479935.1 Patescibacteria group bacterium | reverse complement strand
AAGAAAATAGGTCTGATCCTTTTCTAGATTTTTAGCGGTAAATAGTTGGCCGTCTTTTGTTTTAGCATAATGCCCTGTCGCGATTAGATCCGCGCCGTCTTCTAAGGAAGTCTCTAAGAAGAGTTTAAACTTTATCTCTTGGTTGCACATAATGTCAGGGTTAGGCGTGCGCCCAGCTTTGTATTCTGCAATCATATAATCGACAACTTTTTGTCTGTACTCTTTTTCAAAATCAAACATCTTAAACTCAATGCCAAGCTGCACGGCAACGCGTTTTGCGTCTTGGTAATCTTCTTTCCAAGGACAAGCGAAACCGGGCAGATCTTGGCTCCAGTTCTTCATATAAACACCAACTACGTCATAGCCTTGTTTATCCAACAAAGCCGCGGTTACAGAAGAATCAACCCCACCGGACATCCCGACGTATACGGTCTTTTTCATAGCCCATCTATTCTAACAGATTGGAGGGGGTGTTCTTTTTCAAAGAGTCAAATACTTTGCAGGTTAGACATCGAGAAACACAATAACCCTATCGGCTTTAACGTGCATAATGCCACGCGTAATAGGAATTACTTCTTGGCCGTGAGCAGTTTGAATAACTATATCGCCGGGTATTAAAAGCGTCATAAAGTTATGGTGTTCGGGCAATATATCAAACGGTCCGGTCTCGTTAGCCGCAGAAACAGTCTGAGCTTCCCCGTCAAAATACACCCTGTAAGGCGCATAGACCTTAGCGTACATTGTCGGCGGCGCATCTTCTCGAGGCGTTGAAGCTGCTTTTACTTTACTTATTTTGTCTTGTAAATCATTGTCGGCCATCTGTACTATTATAATCCTTTTGTTTTAGGGAAGAGTAGCCCGAGATTTGAATTCATTTCAAACCCGGCGCGATGACGGGGTCCCCAAAAAAATCCTTTTTTTGGGGTAAGGTGAGAGACCCTTTAGGGTGTCTCATAAGGCGAAGCCGTTACACTATTATCTCCTCTACGCTTTTGAGCGTATCTTCACGGCTAAATAGTTCGCCCTTTATTCCGTTTTGACGCTCCAGAACGTGCAAATTCTGGCTAAAGTTTTGGATCAGTCGTTGAGCTTTATTGAAATCTGAACGATCTGAAACTGACAATTCGTTCTCACCAATAATAGCTATGATGTTTTTCAAAGAATCATATTTTTGCAGCAAAGCTTGAACTTGAACGCTTAACAAATAGTGACGTTCACCAACAATATCGGGAGTTAAGAGCGAAGAAGTAGTTTTGTTTAGGTCCACTGCCGGGCGAACACCTTGCTCGGCCACTTGGCGAGACAGAACAATAACAGAGTCAAGCTCGCGCTGAATCATCTGGACGGCGGGGTCGGACAAGTCATCTGCGGGAACATAAATAGTCTGAACCGATGTTATAGAGCCATTTTCAGTGGAGCTTAAGCGGTCTTGCAAAGTTTTAATATCTGAAAAAATCGTCGCCTCGTAACCCCCTTCGCTAGGAATCTGGCCCAAAGTGGTGGCCAATTCGTTGCGCGCCTGTACAAATCGGTACATATTATCGGCAAAGAACAAGATGTCTTTCTTTTTCTCGTCCCTAAAATACTCTGCCAGGGTTGTAGCCGAAACACCAATTAAAGAACGCTGCACTGGGTTTTCATTCATTTGACCAAAGAACATGATGGTATTTTTAAGCAGGTCGTTTTCTTTTAGGGTTTCATAAAGTTCATGCCCTTCCCTGATACGTTCTCCAATGCCAGCAAAAAACGACAGGCCAGTTTGTTTCATAGCCACATTGTTAATCAGCTCCATAGTCAGCACGGTTTTGCCCACGCCGGCGCCGCCGATAATGCCAATTTTGCGTCCTTTGACAAAAGGTGTGAAAAAATCTATTACCTTAATACCGGTTTCTAATATCTCGGGGCTCGCAATTGTAAAATTCGTGCTGCGCGGTGGAATTTTAAGAATTTCTTTATATTCCAGGTCCTCCGGCAGAGGCAATTCATCAAGCGGGTCACCAAAAACATCAAAAACACGTCCAATGGTTTGGTCGCCGACAGGCACTTCAATGCCTCGCCCAGTGCGGGTTACAAGCATAGCTTTCTGGATATTGCGGTCCATCTTCATGTTAAGACATAGTGCGGAGCCACCCGATTCAAGTTTTTCTACCAAAAGTTTTGTGGACCGTCCGTTGTCTACTAAAACTACTTCTCCTATACGTGGCACCTCGCCTTCAAACTGTACTTTAACTACAAAATCTACGATTGACACAATAACGCCGTTATTCATGCCAGTGTCACTCCATCAACTTTTCTCAACCCATTAATGAGTTCTTTGAGTCGCTCGTCTTTAGTGGCGCGTTTCGAACGATTATAGGTTAGATGAAGCTCATCTTTTGAATCCTCGGCCCTATCCCTAGCTTGAGTCATAGCCCTAAATCGTGAGGCGTATTGAGCCAATTTGGAATCCAAGATTAATTGAGATAACGCAATCTGTAACATTGAGCTCTCAAGGTGGCTGATAACATCGTAGGTACTGGGTTCAAATATATAGGTCTCTTCACTAATGACCTCTTTTTCGGCCGTTACATCCTTGGCTTGTTCACTAACAGCGGCCGAGAGTTCAATTCGGCGCACGTCTTGAATCATTAAAGACACATATTCTTGGTAAAAAACTGTTGATGAACGATATTGCTTAACTTCGCGAATGATTGGCTCAACATTGATATTTTGGTCTTTAACCGGTAATTTGAAGTACTTTTTGAAGCTAACGCCTACCTGAGCCAACTGGACCGCACCGTGGTGACCAATCACAATGATGTCTTGTTTTTCCTTATCATAAGTTTCTAACATCATCTGTATAAGACGACTGTCGACGTCTCCGCTAAAACCGCCCTCGGCAGTAACGACAATGTACAGGTCCTTGTTAATAATTGTTTCGTCTGTTGAGCTTCGTCCAAAACGGAATAAGTCATCGACTCTCAGCTGGCTATATATCTGCCAAAGCTCAGAGAAAAACTTGGTAGATTGCAAGACCTGGTTTTTAATTTGGGCAATGCGCATACTAGCTATTCCTTCAAATGCCCCCGTTAATTCAAGCAATGTAGACATTGCAACTTCATCTTTGACAATTTCTACTGGTCGTTTCATCTCTTAAGCTCCACTAAGGATTTTTCTCTTAGCTCATTTTTAGCCCTGTCAAACTGGCTGAGCTCGTCATGTTTCTCATCTACAACAATCTGTGACGCCAGTTGGTTGGAGTTTTCTTTTAAGACGTTGAGATCGATCACTGCCCCGCCTTCCGCGCTCAAGGCAATGTCCAGCATTAATTGCTGGGCAAGTAGTGAAAAAGTAGCCCCCGGCTCTTGATTAAATAACTCGAGTAAGCGCTTGCCTGACTCCAGCGCCCTTCTGGCCTCCAGAGCTAGTTCCGACCCAAAATGTGCAAATTCTTCGGCTTGCCTGTAGTCGGCCAGAATTCTTAAAATTTGTGCGGCCATTTGTTTTTGGCGCAAATTGTGCCCCACTCCACCTACACGAGTAACAGACAGCCCAAGATTCAAAGCCGGGCGAATACCTTTGCGGAAAATCTCCATATCAAGAATCCATTGCCCGTCAGTTATAGACATGATATTCGTTGGCAGGTAGGCCGTGATGTCTCCACCGTCAACTAAAACTATGGGCACGGCTGTCAAACACTTGCCATTTTTCTTGAGCCGTCCAGCTCTTTCCAGCAAGCTCGAATGCGCATAGAACATGTCTCCGGGGTAAGAATCGCGTCCGGGACTAACGCCAGATAAGAGCGCTATTTCGCGGTAAACGTTTGCGTGACTAGTAAGATCATCGTAAATAATCACCGAGTCTTGGTCACACTCTTGCCAGAGGTATTCAGCCATTGAACAAGCCACATACGGCGCCAAATAGCTCATAATCAGTGATTCAAAGACAGTGGCTACCACCACTATGGCTTTTTCAAGACCACCGTTGGCTTCAAGGCGCGTTAGAAGCATATTAATATCAGCACGACGCTTGGCGATTAAAGTATAGATTACTACTTGGTCGGTGTTTTTTTGGTTAATAGTAAGCTGTGCGGCAATAGTTGACTTGCCGCCCTTGCTGTCACTAAGCAGCGCCATACGCTGGCCACGAACAATCGGAAACAGAGAGTCGATAACTGTGATACCGGTCTCAAGCTGAGTATCTAGCCTTTGGCGGTCAAATAGCGGCGGAGCATTGTTAAAAATTGGCCAGACTGTATCACCTGCAATTGGTCCTTTTCCATCTAACGGGTCGCCATTCACAGACACCACACGACCAATGAAATCTTTGCCTACCTTGGATACAAGTTCCTGATTCTGCAAGACTGTCAACATACCTACATTGAGTTGTGCGCTTCCCAAATGCAATACCACTACGTGGTCATGGAATATTTGGTTTACAAAACCCTTACTACCGTCCTCAAACATTACAAGTGCGTGGATATTGCATGGTTGAAGTCCTTTGACCTCAATTAGAAATTTATTAACAGCAGTAACTTCGCCAACGGGCTGCCCAGAGCTAACAAGATTATCAAAATGTTGATTGCCGGTAGCCACTAGCCCTTACTCCCACTGATCTCTTGCATCAACAGCTCGCGCTTGGCTCGCAGATTTTGGCGCAGGCTAAAATCAAAATGCTTATTGTTAGTCCGGACAATACAACCAGCTCCTATAGAAGGCTGCAGGCCTACCTGAATCAAAACCAACGGATGTATTTCTTGTCTCAGCCAAGCCACCAGTTTTTGTAAAAAAGTTGGCGTTGGGTCGGCGCTAAAACTAATGTGAAGAACCGGGGCTTTAGCTTTTATTTCACCAACTAGCTGCTGCACAAGTTCTCTGTCTTTCTCTACGAGAATATTTAACTTGTTAGTATTTAGCAGCTCGTCAAGCAGCCGACTAGTTTTTGGCAAAGATGGTTGTACGCCAGGCTTTCGGATTGAGGCTTGGTCCAAAAAATCGTCTACATCATGTATTTCACGCAAAACGCGACTAACATCAATCGGTGTGGTTATAGAGGTGGGTAAAATAAAGCTTCTGGTATCAGACATTTCAGCTATGCTCCGTCTGAAATATCTTCAATAATAGCCTTTTTATTGGCCTCAAGGTCACCCAAGATATATTCAAGCTGGTCGTTCAGGTCTATCTGATTTCCAATAGCCGCAAGAACATAATGATTGACAATCTCTGTCATATTTTCACTAAAATGGTTAAGAATTCGGGCTTTTTCTTCGCTTAATTCTTCTTGCAACTGTTGGCTCATAACCATTCTTTGCTGTTCTATGGCCTCTTGGGTTTTATTGATTGAGTCAACGGCCAATTGTTTGGCATCGACAATTGATTCTTGGTATTTGGCAAATTCCTGTTGCAATTTTTTAGTGATCTCAGCTTTCATGTACTCATTGAGCTGAGAAGTTGTTAGCCTTAGGTCTTGCTGTAAGAACATGGCGTTTTCGCCAATGATTTTCTCAAAGTGTAAACGCCCACGGTTACGCAGTTCCTCTCGGAACTCGTCGTTAAATATATGTTCAATATCTTGCTCGGCCTTTTCAGAAACCGTTTCTTGGGCGGTTTTTTTCTTTTCTTTGGGAGCAGATTTTTTGTTTTGGCCAAGGATGACAAAAATAGCGACAAAACTTGCCACAGCAATTAAGGATAATATTGCTATTAAAACTCCAAGACTCAAAGTGTGATTCCCACCTTTTCAGATAAGCGTTACTGGTTTAAATTATAGCCTAGTCAAGGAGTTCTGCAAACGTTTCGAGAACATATTTTAAGTCATTTTCATTCGTGCCCTGCCCCATGGTCAGACGCAGACTGCTGCGGGCTTCTTCATCTGTTAAACCAGTAGCACGTAAGACGTGTGAGGGTTGTTCTTTGCTGGCACTGCAAGCCGAGCCGGCCGCACACAAAATAGCCTTTTCGTCCAGAGCCATGATTAATCGCTCATTATCCTGGCCAGGAATCGTCAGATGGATATTGTTTGGCAGTCGATGTTTCTGCGAACCGTTTATAACTGCGCCGGGGAGTCTTTCTTTAATGATTTTAAAGGCCATTTTTTGCAATTTATTAAGCCGGTTAGCCTCCTCGTGTCGATTCTTTTGAACAAGATCTAGCGCGGTAGCAAAACCAACAATTGCCGCAACGTTTTCAGTGCCGCTACGCTGGCCACGTTCCTGGCCGCCTCCAAGAATTTGAGGTGCAATTTCTATTTCGGCGCCAATGTACAAAGCACCGCACTGTTTTGGACCGTAAATTTTACCTGCGTTGAGCGTCATAAGGTCAACCCCCAGTCGGCTGACGTGTAAATCAAGATAATTGGCTGCTTGGCAGGCATCCGTGTGAAAATACAGAGGTAAATTGTTGCCTTTTTTTCGCCGCTCAGTTCGTACTTCGTCCAATATAACGCCAACCGACCTAAGCGGTTCAATTGTGCCAATTTCGTTGTTGGCATACATAATGCTAACCAGCACTGTAGTGTTGTCTATTAGTTTTCTTAAGGTTTTAAGGTCAACGACACCATCTGGGTTAACAGGTGCTATTTTATGCTTATAAAGTTTGGCGGGTTCAAGCACCGCTTCGTGCTCAATGGCACTCACTACCAAATTGCCTGTAGGGAATTTTTCCATTACGCCACGAATTGCCAAATTGTCAGATTCCGTACCGCCAGCCGTAAAAATAATTTCCGCCGGTTTGGCACCTAGCCAGCCAGCAACAGTTTGTCTGGCCTTAGTAATATCTTGGGTAACCGACTTAGCTGATAAATATAGTGCCGAAGGGTTATAAAACCGTTCGCTAAAGTACGGCTCCATAGCCTTCATCACCGCTTTATCTACAGGAGTAGCCGCCGCATAATCTAGATATATTTTCTTCATAAATTCCCTTGAGGGGTAATTGTACTTTATCCGAGGCACATCGGAAGCGCCAAATGTGCCACTACGCTGGCGCACATTTGGTGACCCGTCAAGTGCCGAGGAAAAGTATAATTAAACCTGATTAGCCAACAAAACTGTAGAGTTCAGCTCTTATCCGTTGCTGATACAGCTTAGAAGCTTCAACCAAACGGTCAGCCTCTTCTTTGGTAACTTCTTTGATGTGGCCGTTTTGGGACTTAAGAATAGTATCAGGCCGTACATCGTAGCGGGTAATTTGATTTTGGCGTTGGCCGCTTTTATCAACCCATTCCTCGTGCCACACCCAGGTGTGTTCATCTAGGCAGAAAAATTCCCTGCGATTGCCTTCTGGCACTTCACCAAATAACTCACCGCCAATTTTAGCTTCGTGACGGATTAATTTTCGCATTAACTCCGCGCGTCGTTGTTCACGGCGCTGAGCAGCCATGCCATCGAGCAGCTTCTTAATCATTTACTAATTCCTTTTGGTTTTCAAAGGCTTGTTCTGTCAGACGCTGAGCTTCAGCAACTGGGTCATAAACAGCTTCAGGGGTAACTATTGGGTTTTCAGCTTGTACGTTTGGCATTGCCTGCTTTACTACTTCAGAAAAAGTATTTTCAGGCGCGCCGAACCGCTGATTGCGTGCTTGGGCCGTATTGGCTGCAAGACGGTCAACAGCATAAAGACGCTCTATTGGCGCCTCTAGGCTTGCGAGTAGTTCTGGATTGTCGCTTCTCATTTTATCCCAAATAATTCCTTTGCATTGGTGCTTGTGGCGCGGCTTAGCTCCTCAAGGGTTTCGCCCCTGTGGTGGCATAAGAATTTCGCCGTTTCAAGCACGTGTTTAGGCTGGCAGATTGTACCACGAAATGGAACAGGGGTCAAGAACGGAGCATCGGTTTCAAGTACTAATTTATCAAGAGGTACGGCTTTAGCTGCCTCTAATTGTTGCTTATCTTTAGTGAAAGTCATGATGCCATTCAGGCCCACATAGAGCCCTCTGGACAATATTTCGTTCAAATGCGCAATATTAGCACTAAAACTATGGATAACACCTCTGAGACCGTCAAATTCATCAAAAATCGGCCAAAAATCCTCAAACGCGTCACGAACATGAAAAATTAGAGGTAAATCATGTTCTTTGGCCAGTTCTAGCTGGAATCTCAGGATCTTTTGCTGATCCTTTTTGGGCGAATGCTCATAGTAATAGTCCAAGCCACACTCGCCAATCGCCACAACTTTATCCCTACCTGCCAAGTTGCGAAATTGGCGCAGTTTGTCAGGGGCGTTGACGTAGTTTTGCGATTCGTGTGGATGGATGCCAATCGAGGCGTAGCAACTCTCGTAACTCTGCACAAAACCAACTGCCAATTCACTATCCTCAAGCGAGCAACCTACACAGATCATTTTGGTAACACCGCCGTCAACCGCATCTTTAATTACACCGTCGGCTGTCAAGTCGTCAGCTTTTGCCCACAAACTACGAGTAACCTTCTCTCCGGAGCTACTGCCCAGAGACTGAATGTGACAGTGCGTGTCAACCAGCTCCATGATTTATTTCTTAGCTAGTTCTTTACGCGGGAATAAAGTGCCGTCGATTGGACGCACAACGCCTTCCTCAAAAACGTGGCGGATTTTGACAGCTGTTTCAGGCATGAATGGCTCTAGCAGACCGCCAATCTCCAGCAGACAACTTGCTTGGTAAGCCAGAACATCTTGCAGATGCTCCTTGTCGCCAGACTTAGCAATTTCCCACGGCTTTTGCTCGTCAATGTATTGGTTCAAGCCCCGAACTTGCTCCCAAACGTCATCTAAAGCCCGGTCGAATTTACATTTTTCCAGTGCTTCACGGTAAGCTGCCGTGTCGTGCTCTGAAGGTGGTATATTACCGATAACTCCATCTTGGTATTGTTTGATCATGGCTGATGTCCGCTGAACGGCGTTGCCTAGTTCGTTGGCCAGCTCATTGTTATAAGCTTCATCCAGCCTATCCCAGGTAAAATCACCGTCTTCATAAGATGGAATATGGCGCAAAAAGAAGTAGCGGAAAACGTCTGCACCGTATTTCTCAATTACTTCATGCGGTGAAACATAATTACCAAGCGATTTGCTCATTTTTTGGCCATTGATATTTATAAACCCGTGTACGTAAAGGGTCTGCGGCAAGGGCAATTCTAGGCCGAGTAACATGCCCGGCCAAATAGCGGCATGGAAGCGAATAATATCCTTACCAATCACCTGCACTTTTGCTGGCCAAAATCTCTTGAAATCTTCATGTTCGGGGTAGCCAAGCACAGTAATATAGTTCATAAGCGCTTCAAACCAGACATACATCACCTGAGTCTTATCGCCTGGTACAGGGATGCCCCAGCCTATTTTCTCCGAAGGGCGAGAAATACTAATATCCTCTAAGCCCTCCTTGATGACGTGTAGAATTTCGTGCTTGCGAGTGGTCGGGATAACCCTAAAAGTACCGCTTTCTATGGCTTGCTTGATTTTTTCTGTGTAATTAGAGAGTTTGAAGAAATAGTTTTCTTCTTCAAGCTGTTCATACGGCCGGTTATGATTGGGGCAAACGCCGTTGTTTTCTTTAACGGTAGCTTCGGTAAAGAATGCTTCGTCACCGGTACAGTACCAGCCGCTGTATTTGCCTTTATATATGTCTTTTTCTAAATTTTTCCAGATAATTTGTGCTCGCTGTTCGTGCCCGGGGTCAGTTGTACGGATAAAGCGGTCAATGCTGATGTTCAGGCTTTTGGCCAGATCGCGAAATTTTTGGCTCATTTGGTCGGTAAAAGCCTTTTCGGTCAGTTTCAGCTCTTTGGCTTTTTCTTCCATTTTGCCGCCATGTTCATCAGTGCCCGTACTAAATATGACTGGCTTTCTTTCTTGGCGGGCATAACGCGCTAAAACATCTGCCATCACTAATTCCATGGCGTGCCCCAGGTGCGGCTCCCCATTGACATA
>DATIIF010000032.1:0-6039 GCA_035479935.1 Patescibacteria group bacterium | reverse complement strand
GGCTCTAAAACAGTGGCTATAGATGGCCAAGAATCGATTGAAAGCGTCCACTCACAACTCATTAAGGCCATAGAAAAGGTTTTGGCCTAAAAAGAGTTGTAATATTTGTGCTTATGCTTGCGTCATGGTTTTGACAAAACGTACAATATAACGCAATGGGAATACAAACTTCGGGTTTGAGGGTCAGAGTCGATTTATCGGTGAGTAACGGACCGAGCCGTATAAATAATACGCTGATGCGAGTAACGCAGCCGAAAATTGGCTGTGGCCACAAAAGCACGGGGTCCCCGCAAAGAGAGGATTCTTTGCGGGGTGGAGACGATGGCAGAGTGCTCAGCTCTGCTGAGGAGCAGGCCATTGCGGCCCGGAGTTTGTATGGGGGTTTATAGCAACACTCAGATTAAACAGGCTTTGGAGGAAGGTCATATTGTTTGCGTCCCGTTTGATCCCAAACACATTGCCCACGCTAGCCTTGATGTCACGCTAGGGCATTACTATTACCGCACCGGCCAGGCGAGGAAAGGCTTTGTCTACAACCCTTTTGACGAGAATGATGTGCACCGCTACTTTGGCGAAGTTCATCAAGCCGTATCACATCTTGACTGGTGTACAGCCAACGGTGTCCAACTTTTAAAAGGCATTCCAGCCGATCACCCGGTCATCCCCTTAAAACCAGGCGAACGTATCCTAGCCCATACTCATGAATTTTTCGGTATTAAGCCGCCAGGGGCCTACGAGTTAAAAAGCCGCTCCAGCTGGGGCAGAAACGGCATAGCAGTTTGTTTTGACGCCGGCTGGGTTGACCCGGGCTATATCAACCGCTTGACACTTGAAATTTATAACTTAAACGAGCACGAAACGGTTTTGTTGCCGGTAGGTGAGAGAATTGGCCAGGCGGTATTTCACGAAACCGGCCCCGTTGAAGGGAACTATGGCGAGGGGCGGGACAACGGATTCAGCGGCAAATATCAGGTTGGCACCGATCTTGACGAACTAATTGCCACCTGGACACCCGACCAAATGCTGCCCAAAGCCTATAAAGACAACCGCCATTTACCAGGGGTGATCAAGGGTTTAAAAGCACGATGAAAGACAAGAGCCGAAATGGCGTATTTATTGTTATAGAGGGTACTGATGGTTCCGGCAAAGGCACGCAATTTGAACTGCTTCTAAAGCGTCTAGAAAGTGCCGGCTACGATGTAGCGGCCTTTGATTTTCCGCAGTATGATCAACCTTCCAGCTTTTTCGTCAAAGAATACCTAAATGGTAAGTACGGTACCGCCGAAGAGGTTGGTCCTTACACGGCCTCGCTATTCTATGCCCTAGATCGCTATCAGGCGTCGAAGGCTATCCAAGAAGCCCTAGACGCAGGCAAATTGGTTTTAGCCAATAGGTTTGCAGGGTCCAACATGGCCCACCAAGGCACCAAATTTGACTATTCTGAAGAGAGACGGGGCTTTTTCATCTGGCTTGATAATCTGGAGTTTGAAATGTTAGGCATACCTCGGCCCGACAAATCACTGGTACTAAGGGTTCCTGCCGAAATTGCCCAGAGTTTAGTCGATAAGAAACACAGTCGTAGTTATACTGATTTGACACGCGATATTCACGAGGCCGATTTAAAGCACTTGAGTCGCTCAGTTGAGGTTTATGACGAACTTTGCCAGCTTTTTCCTAAAGACTTTATGCGCCTGGACTGTGTGCGCAGCGACAAACTCCTAGATATTCAAACGGTCAGTGAAATGGTTTGGAAGACCATTGAGGCACTGTTGCCGCCCCCTCCACACAAGAAACTCGGCAAAATCGCTAAGGCTGAGGTAGCAAAAGTCAATAAACCAGCTCTAAGTATTGATAACCCATACATCGAAAAAACCAAGGATGGCTATAAGATTACACCGGCTGGCGAAGACTTCTTGAGTGGCGCTGTCAGTAGCAACACAGACAATGTCTATGCCTTTAGTGAAAAGCTGAGCCCTACAACAATTGCCGCTGCGATGGCGAGGCTTAGCAGACGCGGTGACGATATGCGAATCACAATTTTAGATGAGTTTGCAGCGGCTATGGGAAAAGATCAAAAGCTTTTGCAACGTGTTATTACTGCTTATGGAGACGACTCAGTTCAACAACTTGTCGGCCAACATGTAGTAATTGAGGGGGCATCCAATCTGCTGACTAAGAAGCTGGAATGGGGCCGGCTAGCCTCATATCTAGAACAATCAACACGCTATATTTACTTCGATAAAAAGGATGCGGTAGGGAAATATAAATACTACACTCCCGAATATTTGGACAAACCCGCTAAGGCTAAATATAACCAAGTGATGGATCAGATTTTTGATTTGTACTCAGAAATGGTCCACAAACTGACAGATTACGTCCGCGAGCATTCCGATGTTCCAAAAGATGAACAAGACATTGCTTGGCAGGGAGCCACCAGAGCCCAAGCTTGTGATGCCGTGAGGTCTGTGCTGCCCGTCGCCACCAAATCTACAGTCGGCGTATATGCCTCTGGCCAGGCACTGGAGAGCTTAATTATGCATCTTCTTAGTGACGAGATGCCAGAAGCTATCCAAACCGGGCAAAAATTGCTGGAGCATGGCCGCAAAGCCATACCAACCTTCTTGGAACGAGCTGATAAACCAGAGCGCGGCGGCGCGATGATTGCCTACAGAGCTAGTACTGAGAAATCTATTAAGAAATTAGCTGGGAAATATCTGCCGGAAAATCACGCCAGCCAGCCAGAGTCGGTAACACTAAATAGCTATTGGCCGCGCAACGAATTAGACCTCATTCCAGATATGTTATACAGCTCGAGTAATTTGTCTTTGGAAGACATCAAAAAAGAAGTCCTGAACTGGCCAATTAAACAAAAAGAAGAGGTTTTTAACGCTTATATGGGCGAGCGCCTAAACCGCCGCCATAAGCCGGGCAGGGCCTTAGAGAAAGCCCATTACAGCTGGGACTTGGTTTGTGATTATGGAATTTTCCGTGATCTTCAAAGGCACCGCATGGTAGACGATCTAGAGTGGCAGCATTTAACACCTCGCTACGGCTATGACGTGCCCTCATTGGTTGAGGACGCCGGTTTAACCGAACAGTTTGAGGAATGTTTTGACCTAAGCGTTAAACTCTACAGTGAATTGCAAGCCGCTGGGCACACTCTTGAGGCTCAATACGCCACACTGCTCGGCCATAAAATGCGCTGGAAGGTAACATGCAACGCCCGTGAAGCTTTTCACTTGCACGAGTTGCGCACAAGCCCTCAAGGACATCCTGGCTATCGCAAGTTAGTACTTCAGATGCACGACAAATTGTCCGAAGTTCACCCGCTTCTAGCTGGCGCCATGAAATTCGTTAACACTGCAGAAGATCCGGAGCTGGCCAGGCTAGCCGCAGAGCGTTATACGCAATTTAAGCTTCAACAACTTGGCTAAGAGCTTCGTAGCCGACTCGTTGAGCTAAGGCTTCGCTGTCCGCGTTAGCCAAAGCCACATTGTAATCATGAAGCATATCTGCAAGGGCTATATCTTCTTCGGAAACTCTATATGCGCGAGTCCCCCTTTCTGCATTTTCTCTTAGCTTAGAATGCGTAATAGCAGCAGCCAGACGCTGGGCTTCAGTAAGTGAGCCCCACCATTCTTCGCGAGCTTTCCTTATAGAACGAGGATCTGATGGCAATGGCTCAGTGTCATAATCAGAATAATCTAGAACTTTTTCAGTGACGGCCATATCTGTTTTCTTTACTCCGTGATATATCATACACCTAAACTTCATGTTGTCAATAGCGCTTAAGCTAAATTACTCTTTTAGCGGCTTGACTTTAATCTGTTATTGCATTAATATAGACCAATCGTTACCAAAGACAGCGACGATCCGCCAGAATGCGGATTTGATAATGTCGCCTAGGTAGAAACAATCTTTTTTGTCTCTAAAGTCTTTGGCAGTGCCGAAGACTTTTTATAGGTAACGCGGTAGTTTATGGTCGATGAACTGCTTTAGAACAATATCAACCCTAAATGTGAGGCATTATGGCTTTAACGAAGTCTAAGAAAAATGAAGTTGTCGAGCAAGTTTCCAAACTGCTTGCAGACTCCAAGATGACAGTAATTGCCGCCTATCAGGGAACACCTGTTAAGGCTATGCAGTCATTGCGCCGAATGGGCCGAGATAACAATACGGACCTGAAGGTAATTAAGAACCGTTTAGTCATCAAGGCTATCGAGAGCACCGAGAGCGTTAAGAAAGTTGATACAAGCGCCTTAACTGGCATGCTTCTTTACGCTTTTAACGCTGAGGATGAAGTAGCGCCCGCTCAGGTTTTGGCAAATTTTGCTAAAACTCAACCAACAATTGAATTTGTTGGGGCCATTTCTAGTGAAGGTAAATTTTTAAGTGCCGACGAAGTGAAGGCTTTAGCAACCTTGCCGGGCAAGAACGACTTGATTGCACAGGTCCTAGCGACACTATCTTCACCACTTAATGATGTTATGAGCGGGCTGTCAGGTAACCTGCACGGCTTACTTGATGGCATAGAAGCAAAAGCAAGTAATTAATAGAAAGGAATTATCATGGCAAAAGACTTAAAAAAGTTAGCCGACGAATTGGTCGGTTTGACAGTTTTAGAAGTTAACGAACTTAAAACCATACTTAAGGATGAACACGGCATTGAGCCCGCAGCCGCTGCTGTGGCAGTAGCTGGCCCAGCTGCAGGTGGCGGTGACGCCGCACCAGCAGAAGCGGAAAAGAGCGAGTATGACGTAGTTCTTAAAGATGCTGGTGCTCAGAAGGTTGCAGTCATCAAGGCTGTTAAGGACATTACAAACTTAGGCCTTGGCGAGGCCAAGGCGTTAGTTGACGGTGCGC
The DNA here is from genome assembly GCA_035479935.1 of Patescibacteria group bacterium. Lineage (GTDB taxonomy): Bacteria > Patescibacteriota > Saccharimonadia > Saccharimonadales > JACOTW01 > DATIIF01. The sequence goes on along the minus strand of DATIIF010000032.1, from coordinate 1,176 downwards.
CAAAGACAGTACTTGAAAAAGCTAAAAAAGAAGACGCAGAAAACGCCAAGAAAGCTTTGGAAGAAGCTGGCGCAACAGTTGAATTAGCCTAAGCTAAATCGTGCCCAAAACTGCTCGATTTCCATTCGGGCAGTTTTTTTATCCACAACGATTTAAGTTTTTTTGACTTGACATTACATTAATGGTACTATCGGCGTAAGTGTAACAGAACAAACACTACTAGAGAGACAACAGGTAAACATGCCAGACGTAGCAGACAAACAAATAAAACGGCTTCGAACGTTAATTCAAGAAGCCGAGACTAGCCTTGCGGCCGCCAAAGAATTATTGGTGAGCTTAGTTGGTGAGGATGAGACTGTCAGCAAATCCATGCAAGAAGAACCACTGGGCAAGGTAATTGAGGGTGTCTTTGATGGCCAAAACATGGTTGGTTCAGATTCTAAGACCTATCCTGTGCCAGCTAACTATGCTAGCAAGTCTAAATTGGTCCAAGGCGATATTTTGAAGCTAACCATTGCTGATGATGGCGCTTTTCTCTACAAGCAAATCGGACCCGTACCGCGCAAACAGGTAGTCGGCGTACTTAAACTAGACAAGGGTCATTATTATGTCGATGTGAATGGCAAAGAATTCCGTGTGCTGCTTGCCAGTGTTACCTATTTCAAGGCTAAGCCAGGCGATCAAGTCAGCGTCAATGTGCCAGAAGATGACTCGAGCACTGAGTGGGCCGCCCTCGAAGCCGCCCTGTAGCGGCTGCAACTGCGTCTCCGCCTTATAAGACAAACCTACGGTTTTTCTTATCGCGCCGGCAAAATGGAATACATATTTGCCAACGCTATTCTTTTCCCTTTTCGGTAAGGTAAAACTACAACAAGTATTTGTTCAGCCTGCGCGTTATAATTGATAGTCTATGGGGAAGGCGTTATACCGGAAATACCGGCCTAAAAAGCTGTCAGAAGTTGTGGGACAAGAGCATATCACCACAACTTTATCTAATGCTTTAAAAAATGGGAAAATCAGTCACGCCTACTTACTGACTGGCCCACGCGGTGTTGGTAAAACCTCGGTTGCCCGAATTCTGGCCCATGAGGTCAATGGCTTGCCGTATGACGAGGACGCAACCCACCTGGATATTATTGAAATAGACGCCGCCAGTAACCGACGGATTGATGAAAT
>DATIIF010000031.1:0-5107 GCA_035479935.1 Patescibacteria group bacterium | reverse complement strand
AGCTACATGACCGGTATGATAACTTTCTACTACTATTAAGGGAGCGATAATGGAGAATGAGCAAATCATCATGACACCAGAGACAACCCCGCCACCAAAAAGCAAATGGCCGCTGCAGAATCTCCCTAAATGGCTGGTTTTAGGCTGTGTGCTACTTACTGTCTCGTTTTTTGGCGCGACCGGATTGTTAATTTACCGACATTATCGGACCAAACCGCCTTCGACAAGCCAGCTAGCAACTACAAATTACATTGATCCATCTGGGGGATACAGCTTGCAATTGCCTATTGGTTGGCAAGTCCAAACCAATTTGGCCGCGCCGGCTGGCGTCACTGAACAGATTGGCTTGGCGCCGACCATCGAGGTAGAGAACTACAAAAAGGCTCACAAAAACGACTTTTTGGAATTTGTGACTGTTCAAATCATTAAATCTAAATCAAAACCTCAAGCTTGGTTTGATAGTTTAGGCCTGGGCAAGCCCGTCGATTCGGCAAAGATTTCATTAGATTCCCGTCCGGCCTACGCCGCTAAAACTATTGGACCGGCCGGCATGGATGACCATTACGTCATATCAAACAATGGAGTAATCATTCATATGGTTTTTCATCAACGGGTAACTGTCAATGGCACTAACATCGATAACACCAAATATCTTCAGGGCTTTGACCGCATAGCCACCTCCATCCGCTTTTTATGATTAAAGTTATCTTTGTACCTGGCTATCATAATGGCGCCATTGATATGCTGGCTCCCAAAAAGCGGATGTGGTTTGCCTGGCTTAAGTCAAAGCTTGAAGCCGAAGGCATAGAGGTCATAGCCAAAGATTATCCTGACGCATGGATATGTAGAGCCTCCGAATGGCTGCCCTACCTCAAGAAGTTAGGCGCGGATGAAAATACAATTCTGATAGGACATTCAACAGGCGCCGTTGCCGCAATGCGCTACGGCGAAAATAACAAATTGCTTGGCACGGTACTAGTTGGCGGCTATTACACTGATTTGGGAGAACCGGAAGAAAAACAAGCTGGGTACTTTGATGAACCTTGGCAGTGGGGAAAAATTAAGCAAAATCAGCAGTGGATTATCCAGTTTCACTCAACAGATGACCCATTCATTCCTGACGAAGAAGCCCATCATGTACACGAGATGCTCAAAACTGAACTACATGAATTTCACGACCGAGGACATTTTGGAGGAGACCGGACAAGTTTGGAATTCCCGGAACTACTTGAAGCTCTTATTTCCAAACTGCGCTAGATATAATTCTAGCTTCAGCTACTAAGCTATAACATACCTGAACCATAAATAGACACGCCAGAACCGGCGTCCATTTTGTTATACTGCACCTATGGACAGCTTCATTCTTTGGGAAAATGACCAATTCACGATCAGTACTCCGAAAAATCCACATATTCCATACAGTGAAGGTCTTCATGTTATTGTTTCACCGAAACGACAGATCACTACTGCATGGGAGGATATTGAGTTAAGTGAGGCTACATTTAAGCTCGCAGTCAAAGCCTGCAAAATTATGGAGAACTCGCAACTAGCACCCTGGTTTAATATTCAAGCAAACGGAAATTGGGGATTACTCCCCGGAGCGACACCGTCCTTTCATGTTCATATCCTTGGACGAAATAAGACTAGTAACTGGGGCAAGCCCCTTGTTTTACCAGAAGCACCAAACACATATCAGAATGACCCTATGCCAGAAGCTGACCGCACCAAGCTGGTTGATGTCTTCCGATCTTCCTTGAACGTATAGAGTAGTTCTTAAATTTTACTTAGATCTCTGGCCTTGGGCTGGGAGGGATTTTGGCGGGTTGGGGCTTAGGGCGCGGTGCAAAAGTTCCATGACATTTTTGGCGTGTTCATGGCTCATACCCAGTCTGGCAATAACCTGCGGCTGAGCGTTTGAGCCACTATACTGCATAAAATTGATTACAACGCCGTGGTCATTGACCGTTACATTGGCGCTATCCGTATAAGCAATGCGGTCTACCGGCATGACGAGCATAGTTGGCAGGCTGTTGCCCGCGTAATCATTAATTGTATTTGTCTGGGTCTGCTGGCTGTAACCAGCTAATTCCCACAACTTGGTTGTTTCTTCATCACGTGTACCAAAATGTGCTGCCAGTAAGCTCAAAATGTCTTCACTTGGCCTTTCACTGCCCGTTTCAATAGAAATTAGAGTTTCTTCATCAATTTCTACGGCTCCGGATACTTCTGAAACACTTTGTCTTAATTTTTCGCGAATACGTTTTAAACTCTCACCCAGCGGTCTGAAAGGACGAACTTCTTCACTCATATCCAGATATTTTACGCCGGGCAACCGAAGATGGCAATAAACAGGTATAATAATCGCTAATGTATGTATTAGAAAATGTCCCCCTGAGCGGCTATTCAACTATGCGCTTGGGCGGCACAGCCGCTTACTTAACAGAAATTAGCGCTAAGACAGAAATACCAGAGGCGCTGTCCTGGGCAGAGTCCAGAAATTTGCCAATAATTATGATTGGCATAGGCAGTAACATTGTTTGGCGCGACGAGGGCTTCCCTGGCCTTATTTTAGTCAACAAAATTAGCCAATTTGACAGCTTTGAAGAAGACGCGACTAATACTTATTTCACTATTGGCGCCGGCGAAAATTGGGACGCCACTGTGGCTAGGACGGTTGAGCTGGGTTTTAGCGGTATTGAGCAATTATCGCTAATCCCCGGCACCACGGGTGCCACACCGGTGCAAAATGTAGGTGCTTACGGCAGAGAAATCTCCGACGTCTTAACTACAGTTGAGGCTTATGACAGAAATCTAAAGAAAATGGTGGTCATCCCGACTAGTGACTGCGAATTTGGTTACCGAACCAGCCGATTTAAGACAACAGACAAAAACCGATTTTTTATAACCTCTATTACCTTACATCTAACTAAGTCCAACCCCATGCCGCCTTTTTATCCTTCACTGCAATCTTATTTAACTGAAAAAAATATCCACGAATACACGCCAGCCACAATCAGAAACGCCGTGGTTGCTATTCGCCAAGCTAAGCTACCCAACCCGGAAGTTATACCAAATAATGGATCATTTTTTGCTAACCCAGTAATCAGCCAAGATAATTTTGATATTTTAAGAGCCGACTACCCGGATATTCAATACTGGCAGACCGCTACTCCGCAGCAGGTCAAGCTACCAGCCGCGTGGCTTATTGAAAAAGCCGGGTTTGCAAATATAAAAGACGCCGAGACCGGCATGTCTACATGGGCAAATCAGCCGCTAGTGCTGGTTAACGATCACGCCACACATACAGCAGATTTATTAAAGTTTAAGCAAAAGATTGTTGACGCTGTAAAGTCAAAGTTTAATATTGAACTAGCACAAGAACCGGAACTATTACCCTAACTGCTTTTGTTTAAGGATATAGGGACGTGTAAACTTCTATTAACGGAGCGCGCCAAGTGATAATTACAAGCGGACCATACAAAGTAGAGGTTAACCCTGGAGAGAACAGGGAGATGATTAGCTTTTCTATTGAACCACCAATTGTAGTTCATGACGAAGAAGGGTTTCACAAAAGACTTTGGGATGAAGTAAGGTACTATGCAAGGCTTGATGGCCTCAAAAAGGAAGACATCCATGTTCGTGAGAGTTATATTACACATAGCACCAGCGAAAGAACTTCTGGACAAATAAACGTGTCTATTTTGGGCTGGGATCAAGAGCGATCTGCTCATATTGTTGGTAAGGCGGTAATGTTTTTAGTCCAGCCATACGAACGCGCCACGATTAGCCAGGCAACGGGAAACCTTTAGTAAATTCTTTGATGCTAGCCCGTAATCTTCTGAGGAGTTTTTTGTCATCGGCATGAGCAATTGCTTGGTCGATCCAGTCGGCAATTTGAAGCATTTCTTTTTCTTTCATGCCCCTGGATGTGAGAGCCGGAGTGCCAAGACGGATGCCGCTTGGGTCAAAAGGTGAACGCGGATCAAACGGCACGGTGTTTTTATTGACCGTTATACCGGCTAGTCCCAGAGCTTTTTCGGCATCGGCACCGGTTATGTGCTTGTTAGTTAAGTCTATGAGTAAGAGATGGTTATCAGTACCGCCGGTCACCAGTTCGTAACCGCGTTTGTTGAGCTCAGCGGCCAGGGTCTTGGCATTTTTGACGATCTGTTTTCCATAAATCTTGAAGGCCGGTGTGCTGGCCTCTTGAAGGGCGACGGCAATAGCCGCTGTTTGGTGGTTATGCGGACCTCCCTGGAGGCCTGGGATAATTGCTCGGTCAATTAAAGTTGGCAAATTTTCTGGTGCTCGATCAACTTTTTTAAGCGGTGTCGAGGGATTACCGTTGCACAAAATCAATGCCCCACGTGGGCCACGTAAAGTTTTATGTGTGGTGGTCATAGTTACGTCTGCAAAGCCAACGGGCGACGGATGGGCACCGGCTACAATCAGCCCTGCTATGTGTGATATGTCGGCCACCAACCATGCGCCGCAGATATCGGCAATTTCACGCAACTTTTTCCAGTCAAAAATCCTTGGGTAAGCCGTGGCACCAACAAAAATTAACTTAGGTTTCTCGGTTTTAGCTAGCCTAATCATTTCCTGGTAGTCAAGATAGCCGTCTTTGCCAGTGTGGTATTGGACAGAATTGTAAATTGTCCCGGAAAAGTTTACTTTTAGTCCGTGTGTCATATGGCCACCGTAATATAAATGCAGCCCCATAACCTTATCGCCAGGATCAACTAGCGCAAAGTAAATTGCTTGGTTAGCAGGAGAGCCGGAATATGCCTGAACGTTGGCGTGGTCAACACCAAATAACTTTTTAGCTCTGTCTCTAGCCAAATTCTCCACAGCATCGACGTTTTCACAGCCTCCGTAATAGCGCATACCTGGGTAACCTTCCGAATATTTGTCAGTTAATCTGGAACCAAGAGCCGCCAGGACATCTTTGGACGTGTGGTTTTCGCTAGGAATCATCTCAAGGCCTTCAGTTTGGCGTTTTACCTCGGCACTAATAAGCTTCTCAACTACTTTGTCTTTCATATCACCTCATTTCAAATACGACTTTAGTTTTTTAAGTACAAAAATCGCATTCGCTAGATCATAA
>DATIIF010000030.1:0-15802 GCA_035479935.1 Patescibacteria group bacterium | reverse complement strand
ATGGGACAGAAAGTTAATCCAATAAGCTATCGTCTCCAGGTCAATAAAGACTGGCGGAGTAAGTGGTTTGCTAACAAGCGAGAATATGCCAAGTTCCTGACTGATGATTTAACAGTCCGACGTCACATTCAAAAGAAGCTTGGAGAGCGGGCAGCAATCAACAAAGTTGACATCGAGCGCTCACCAAACCTTGTATCGGTTACCATTAGTACCGCAAAAGCCGGTGTGGTGATTGGCCGTGGTGGTACAGGTGCACAAGAGCTCAAGACCGAAATTGAGAGGATCTATGGCGTGCCAACGCGTGTTAACATCGAGGAAATTAAGAAACCAGAACTCTATGCCAAACTTGTTGCTGAAAACATTGCTCATCAGCTGGAACGACGTATCTCTTTCCGCCGGGCCATGAAATCTTCTGCCGCCGCCACTATGCGCGCCGGGGCAAAAGGTGTTCGAATTGAGCTAGCGGGCCGATTAAATGGCGCCGAAATGTCTAGACGCGAAAAAGAAGTTCAGGGTAGCATCCCGCTGCACACTGTTAGAGCTGACATTGATTTTCATAAGGCTGACGCCAAATACCCAGGCTCTGGAATTATCGGTGTTAAAGTGTGGATCTATAAAGGAGAGGCCGTCTAATGTTACTGCCAAAACGCACTAAGTACCGAAAGGTACGTAAAGGCAAGATTCGTGGCGTTGCAACTAGCGGCAACCAAATTGCCTTTGGCAGCTACGCGTTGCAGTCGGTTGACGGCGAACGTATTAATTCCCGCCAGATTGAGTCTGCACGTCAGGCCATGACCCGCTATGTTAAACGTGGTGGTAAGATTTGGATTAGAATTTTCCCCCACACCCCTGTTACACGTAAACCACAGGACGTCAAAATGGGCAGCGGCAAGGGTAACCCGGAGTTTTTCGTGGCCAAAGTCCGTCCCGGCACAATTTTATTTGAAATGCAGGGCGTTAGCGAAGAAGTAGCTCGAGAGGCTATGCGTCTGGCTGGCCACAAGCTTCCAGTAAAGACAAAGTTCCTCGCCAAGGAGGAGGTGTAATCGTGAAAATTGCTGAAATCCGCAAACTATCCACTAGTGATCTGGCCACAGAAAGCACTAAGCTGCGCGAAGAAATTGCCGAGCTACGGCGTCGTATGCACATGGGTGAAATGCAAAATGTGAGAGCCTTGCGCGAAAAGCGCAAAGATCTTGCCCGCATGCTAACCGTCCTCAGCGACCAACTAACCAAGGAGACCGTGTAATGGCTAAATCACTCATTGGCATTGTAGTGTCTGACAAAGTTGACAAGACTATTGTTATTTCAGTGCAAACCAGCAAGACCCACCCTCTATATCGCAAGCAATATAAGGTTAGCAAGAAATTTATGGCTCATGACGAAAAGAATGAAGCCAAAATGGGCGACAAAGTAATTGTCTCTGAAACTCGCCCTATCAGTGCCAGAAAACGATTCAACCTGGAAAAAGTACTGGAAAAAGCTCCGATTCGTCACATTGAAGAACAAGAGCCGGAAGTTGCTGAAGTTATCCAAAAAGCCCCGAAAGCCGAGACCGACGAAAAGACTGCAGATAAGTCTAAAAAGACTGAGACTAAGACTGAACCCAAGGAAGAAAAGAAATGATACAGCAAGAATCGCGACTAGGCGTGTGTGATAACAGCGGTGCCAAAGAAATTTTGTGCATTCGTGTACTTGGTGGTTCCCGTCGTCGTTACGCACGGGTTGGTGACGAGATTGTAGCTACAGTTAAAGAAGCTAACCCGGGCGGAAACGTTAAGAAGAAGTCTGTTATCAGAGCGGTTGTTGTACGTACTAAAGACACAATACGTCGCAAGGACGGTTCAACTATCAAATTTGACGATAACGCTGCCGTTGTAATTGGTGAGGACAGATTGCCTAAGGCTACCCGCATTTTCGGTCCTGTTCCGCGCGAACTAAGAGACATGGGCTACGGCAAGATTATTAGCCTGGCACCGGAGGTACTGTAATGAGAGTCACCCAAAAGAAAATTTACAAGATCCGGCTCAAAAAAGGCGATAACGTTATTGTGCGTTCTGGCAAGTTTAAGGGCAGAACTGGCAAGATTACGGCAATTCATCCAACTCTCAATAAAGTCACTATTGAGGGACTGAATATAGTTAAAAAGCATGTAAAACCAACTCAAACCAAGCCAACCGGTGGAATTGTAGAACTAACCCGGCCGCTTGCTGTAAGTAAAGTAGCAATTTTAGAGCCAACCTCTAAAAAACCAAGCCGAATTGGCTATAGTTTTGCAAAAGACGGCTCAAAGATTCGCATCTACAAGCGCACCAGTAAGGAGATTAAGTAATGGCTAAAACTGTCGAAACAATCACTAGCCCACGCTTAAAGCACCTCTACAAAACTAAGTACGTGGCGGAGCTGCAAAAGGAACTGGAACTATCCAACGTTCATGAAGTCCCTCGCCTGGAAAAGATTGTCTTAAATATTGGTTTAGGACGCGCTAAAGACGATAAAAAAATCATCGAAGTAGCTACCAATACATTGCGAAAAATAACTGGCCAACAACCGGTAGAAACTACTGCCAAGCAATCAATTGCCAGCTTTAAACTAAGAGAAGGCAACAAAATTGGCTTAAAAGTAACTCTGAGGGATGGCCGCATGTACGAATTTACGGACCGCTTGATTAACATCGTTATTCCAAGAATGCGCGACTTCCATGGCGTCAACCCCAAAGCTTTCGATAAGGATGGCAACTACAGCATAGGCATTCAAGACCAATCCGTTTTTCCAGAATTAACATTTGATGAGACAACTACCACCCATGGCCTGCAGGTTATATTCGTGGTTAGTGCAAAAGAACCAACGCACACGAAGGTGCTACTGACAAAATTTGGTATGCCCTTTGAGAAAGGAGCTTACCATGGCTAAGAAATCAATCATCGCCCGCGACAAAAAGCGTATGGCAATGAGCGACAAGTACGCCGCAAAACGGGCGGAATTAAAAGGCATGGGCGACCGCGAAGGTTTGCACCGCCTGCCTCGCAATTCGTCCCCCACTCGCCGCAAGAACCGTTGTAGTGAAACCGGCCGACCACATGCTTATATGCGTCAATTTGGACTGAGCCGTCTGTCGTTTCGTGAACATGCAAGCAAGGGTGAGATCCCTGGCGTAACTAAATCAAGCTGGTAGGAAAGGAGTAACTATATGTCAAAAGTATCAACTGACCCAATAGCCGATATGCTAACACGCATTCGCAACGCTATTAATGTGCGTAAAAATGAAGTTAGTTTGCCGCATTCCAATATTAAAGAATCCGTAGCTTTACTTCTTAAAAACAGCAATTTTCTAGATAGTGTAGATGTTCGGGATGCCGAGCTTGGTAAAACCTTGCACTTGGTGATCAATTCTGAGAGCTCCAACCCCCGAATTACCGAAATTGTGCGTTTAAGTACTCCCGGCCGTCGCCATTACGTTGGCGCTAATGAAATACCGGTTGTCAAACGCGGCCGAGGTATAGTAATTATTTCTACCAGCAAAGGTGTGATGACGGGTGATGAAGCCAAAACTCACAAAGTTGGTGGCGAATTAATCTGTAAGGTCTATTAACATGAGTCGTATAGGAAAACTACCGATTTCTATCCCATCGGGTGTGACAATCACTATCGAACCAGAAACTGTTACAGTCGCTGGCGCAAAAGGTACATTGAGCCAATTCACTATGCCTGATATTTCCATAAAACAAGAACGGGATATGTTGATTGTAGCCCGAGCTAACGAGTTGCAACAGACTAGGGCTAAACATGGTTTAATGCGTTCCTTGCTCCAGAATCTAATTACTGGCGTATCAGCCGGCTTTTCAAAACAACTTGAACTAAATGGTGTTGGCTACAGAGTATCTCTAGCCGGTACAGACTTGAAATTTAATATCGGCTTGTCACACGAGGTGACTTACAAAGTCCCGGCTGGCATTAACGCCGGTGTTGAGCAAAATATAATTACAATTTCCGGCATTGATAAGCAACAGGTTGGCCAAGTCGCCGCCGAAATCCGCGCTCTTAAAAAACCTGAGCCTTACAAAGGTAAAGGGATAAAATATGTAGGCGAGCGCATTATTCGTAAAAGTGGTAAATCAGGTAAGGAAAAGTAGATGGATCGATTAAAGCACACAACTAAGAACCTAATCCGGCGTAAATATCGGGTTCGTTCAACTGTTTCAGGCTCGCCAGATAGGCCACGCCTGACAGTTTTTGTTAGTAACAAGAATGTCTCCGCTCAGATCATTGATGATACGGCCCACAAAACCCTTGCCTCTAGCACCAGCGTTGGCCAGAAAATTGAAGGCAATATGACTGATAAAGCCAAAAGTGTAGGAGCAGACATCGCCAAAAAAGCCAAAGCCGCTAAAGTTAAGCAAGTGGTGTTTGACCGTAATGGTAGACTTTATCATGGCCGAATTAAAGCGCTGGCCGACGCCGCCCGTGAAGCAGGACTGGAGTTCTAATGATGAATATCGACCCTAATAAAAAGCCTCAACGAGAAAGAGACCCGCGTCGGCGCATGACAGACATGCCAGAAGAAAAACAATTCGATGAGCGAGTCGTCCATATTGACCGTGTGGCGCGCGTTGTTAGAGGCGGTCGCCGTTTCCGCTTTCGCGCCCTGGTAGTTATTGGAGACAACAAGAACCGGGTAGGTATTGGTATTTCTAAAGGTGCCGACGTAACCACAGCCGTTTCTAAAGCTGTAGAAGTGGCTAAGAAGAGCTTGGTACGCATCAATATATACAGAGGTACTATTCCCCATGAAGCCGAAGCAAAAGTTGGTGGCGCTCATATTATGGTCAAGCCAGCCAGTGCCGGTACTGGCCTGATTGCTGGCGGCGTGGTTAGAACCATATTGGAAGTCGCGGGTATTAGCGATGCCTTAAGCAAGTCATTTGGCTCGAGCAATAAGATTAATACCGCTTACGCCACACTAGAAGCTTTGCAAAAAATTGAACCAGCTAAAAAGTGGGTAACTAGCCGTCCAAAGCCAAAACCAGCTTCTAAGGTCAAGAGTGAGGTCAAAAAATGAAATTCCATGATCTAAAAATGAGCTCTAACCGTTCCGCTAAAAGAGTTGGGCGTGGCATTGCCGCCGGTCAAGGAAAAACTGCTGGTCGGGGCACTAAGGGTCAAAATTCTCGAGGCAGTGGCACTAGGCCTGGTTTCGAGGGTGGTCAGAGCCCTTTACTGCAAAGGCTGCCAAAACTGCGTGGTTTTAGAAGCGCTCGTACTAAGCCCGAAGTCGTCTATACCGGACAATTAAACGACCTTGGAGCAACTATTGATAATTTCAAGCTGGCCGAAGCCGGGCTGGTCACAAATCCTTACACTAAAGTCAGATTGGTCTTAAAGGGTGAAGTTACTAAAAAACTGGATGTTCATCTTCAAGGCGCTAGCGAAAGTGCCTTGTCTATGATTCAAAAAGCCGGTGGCAGTTTCAAAGTAACTCCTCAAGTTGGCCGTGAAAAAGTCAAAAAACCGGTCGCTTCCTAAGAGTTAATTAGTATATACTGGTTCCGTAAAATGGCGGAGGGAAAACAATTTAAATGAGCTGGAAGATTGTCTGGAAATCACTCCGAAATGCCGAAATGCGTCGGCGAATTCTTGCCGCACTTGGTATTTTGCTAGTTTTTCGCGTCTTAGCTCACGTTCCAATTCCACTTAGCAATCCCGAAACTCTAAAACAAGTTCTAACCAATTTATTTAGTTCAGCTAATACGCCACAGCTGCTTAGTTTTATTGACGTTTTATCTGGTGGTGCCCTGGCTAATTTCTCAATTATGCTCATCGGTCTTGGGCCGTACATCAACGCTTCAATCATCATGCAACTACTAACTAAGGCTATTCCACAACTTGAGAATCTAAACAATGAAGGCGAGTTTGGCCGAAAGAAGATCAATCAATATACCCGCATGCTGGCCTTGCCACTGGCCATGATTCAGTCAATCGGCGCAATTTATTTGGTTAAACAGTCAGCTTCACAAGTGGGCGGAATTGCCGATATAACGGCCAATGCCTCACTTTCTCAATGGGCCTTAATGATAGCTTGTTTGACTGGTGGTGCCATGATTTTGATGTGGCTGGGAGAACTAATTACTGAGCAAGGTATTGGCAATGGGATCTCCCTTGTTATAACTGTCGGCATAGTTAGCCGACTGCCTAAGACAATTGCCCAGCTGGCTGGTTCTTTGGTTAGTAGTGGAAACAAGTTGAAAGCTTTTGGCAAACAGCTACCATTTAACAGGTCGGCGCTTATCTATTGCGTGGTGATTTTCGCCGCCGCGGCCATAATTACTGCCCTTGTTGTAATGCTAAATGAAGCCTCGCGCAAAATAACAGTAAATTACGCCAAGCGTGTGCAGGGCAACAGGGCGTACGGAGGGGTGACAACTATTTTGCCTGTCAAGCTCATAACTGCCGGGGTTATCCCAATAATCTTTGCAGTGGCTTTCTTAAGCGTGCCGAGCTTTGCCGGCCAGATTATGCTCGGTATGCATAGCGCTAATCTGCAACATCTAGGCGCTAATTTAATTCTTTGGTTTCAAAACCCTAGTTCACAAACCTTTGCAGCCGGTGGCTTTATACCTTACATCTATCCACTTGTTTATTTCGGCTTAATTTTTATCTTCACGTTTTTCTACACCAGCATTTCATTTAATGCCAAAGAAATAGCCGAGAACCTCCAGAAGCAAGGTGGTTTTATCGCCGATGTAAGGTCCGGCGGCCAGACTGAGAAATACCTGAAAAATATAGTTAATCGTCTGACATTGTTTGGTGCTATCAGCCTAGGACTTTTGGCACTATTACCCATACTTGGGCAAATATTCTTAAAAACTAATATCGCGCTTGGTGGAACGAGTGTCTTGATCTTGGTTGCTGTTGCGCTTGAGACGCTCCGCGCCATAGAATCACGGGCTCTGATGGTGACTTATGATCAATACGAACAGCCAGATTTCTTTTACGACAGTAGTGAGCCAGCTAATGCTGCAACTGGCAGCCGAAGGTTAAGATTTTTGCCAAAAAGACGGCGCAAAGCTAACACTTCAAAATAATTACAAAACTCTTTACATAAAGATGTGGTTTATGCTACAATTCCTCTCTGACGTTATATTTTTATGGCCAAAAATAAGGAAGTGATTGAGCTTTTAGGAACTATTGTCGAGGCTTTGCCTGGTACAGAGTTTCGAGTAGAGCTAGAAAACGGCCACAAGATTATAGCCCACGTCGCGGGTAAGATGAGGAAACACTATATCCGACTCGTTCCTGGCGACAGCGTTACGGTCGAGTTGACCCCTTACGATCTTACTAAGGGCAGAATCACCTACCGCAAATAATATAAGCAGTGAGTCAGACTCTATAAGGAGATGATCCGCATGAAAGTGCGTGCAAGTGTCAAAAAAATTAGTCCAGATGATAAAATTGTCCGCCGCAAGGGGAGACTTTATGTCATCAATAAATTTAAGCCTAAGCACAAGCAAAGGCAGGGTTAATTATGGCGCGTATCTCAGGAGTTACCATACCCGAGGGCAAGCAAGTACATGCGGCTTTGACGTATGTCTACGGTATTGGGCCGAAATCGAGCGCTAATATACTAACGGCCGCAAATATTAACCCAACAGTGCGCGTAAAAGACCTAACAGAGACAGAAATTACCCGAATCCAGGACGTTATTAACGAGAAATACACTGTTGAAGGCGAATTACAACGAATTGTAACCGGCAATATAAAGCGCCTAAAAGATATTAATAGTTACCGTGGTATACGTCACAAGAGCAATTTGCCTAGTCGTGGGCAACGTACCCGGACTAATGCTCGCACTAGACGCGGCAAGAAATTGGCTGTAGGTGGTTCACAACCTAAGGCAGCATCTAAGACTTAAGGACTATCATGGCAGAGACTACTGAGACTATTACAGAAGAAGTACCAAAGCTTACGCCTAAGAAGAAAAAGGCTAAGCGCAGTGTTCCCGCCGGTCAAGTACACATTCTAGCCACCTTCAATAACACCATAATCAGCTTTACTGATAGCAAAGGCGGCGTGTTAGTTACTGCCAGTGCCGGAAGTTGTGGATTTCGTGGTTCTAAGAAGGGTACTGCTTATGCCGCTCAAGTTGCCGCTGAAAAAGCCGCCCAAATCGCCAAACAGCTTCATGGAATGACGAAAGTAGAAGTCTTCGTTAAAGGTATAGGGTTGGGCCGTGAAGCGGCTGTACGAGCACTACAAGGTATGGATATCCATGTAGATTCTATTAAAGATACTACTGGCGTACCTCATGGTGGTGTTAGACCTAAGAAAGCTAGGAGAGTCTAAAATGGCACGGGACACTCAATCTATTGTAAAAATGAGCCGCCGTGAAGGTTATGCGCTTCATCCTAAGGCCCATAAGATACTTATGAAGCGTACTGCTACTCCAGGCTTGCAAACTGGCGGCCGGGGCGGCCGTAACAAGCCAAGCCAGTATTCCATACAACTTCGTGAGAAACAGAAGGTAAAGCGCCTTTATGGTCTTTTGGAGCGACAATTTGCCAAGCTTATGAAAGAAGCCTCCCGATCTAAGGGACAATCAGGCCAAGTTTTGCTTCAACTGCTAGAGCGAAGAGCTGATAACGCGGTCTACCGCGCCGGTTTTTCCACTAGTCGCCGGGGCGCTAGACAACTTGTTACCCATGGTCATTTTGAACTCAACGGACGACGCATTGACGTTCCATCGCTAAGACTAAAGGTTGGGGACAACCTGGTCTTACGCTCTGGAAGTCACAACAATGAGTATTTCAAACGAATTGATGAGACCAGCCCAGAGCCATCTGAGACTCCAGGCTGGCTGAAGGTCAACCGCAAGAAATTTGAGATCAGCATAACTGGCCTGCCGACCCGCGATGAAGCAGAACCAGATATTAAAGAACAATTAATCGTGGAATACTACTCACGCTAAGGGAGGCGGACGGAAAATGTCAAAAATTATTCACACACCAGGATTAGTAAAAGTCGAAGACCATGGGCCAGACAGCGCAACTTTTGTGATAGAGCCTTTGCACACTGGTTATGGTATGACTTTGGGAAATTCCTTGCGCCGTGTGTTGCTATCTTCGATAGCCGGTGCAGCTATCACTTCTTACAAGATTGAAGGTACAACTCATGAATTTACAACCGTACCTGGCGTCAAAGAAGATGTCGTAAGTATAATGTTAAGGCTTAAAGGGGTCCGTTTTCGCGTTTTTGGTGAAGGACCACAGATACTGCGCATTGTTAAAAAGGGCAAAGGCAAGGTAACTGCTAAAGATATTCAGACCAATTCTGAAGTAGAACTAGTTAATCCTAGCTTCGAAATAGCCACAATTGACGACGACAAAGCTAGTTTTGTTATGGACCTAGAGGTTGAGACTGGTCGCGGCTACAGAACCATTGAAGAAGGCGCCAACCGCAAAAATACCGATATGGTTGCGCTAGATGCCATTTTCAGCCCAGTACTGCGTGTTCGCTATAAGGTTGAAAATACGCGTGTCGGCCAAATGACCGATCTAGACCGTCTGCTCATTACAATTGACACCGATGGCTCGATTACGCCTCGTGACGCTTTTGAGGAAGCAGCGGCTATTCTAGTAAACCAATATACTGCTTTAGCTGGACAGACCCGCGTTGAAACGGCATCGGCTATTCAGGAAGAAGAAAAAGAGCAAGGTATAGCTGAAAATGACGATACTGCCGAACTCATGACTTCCATAGAAGACTTGAACTTGTCGGCGCGAACCACTAACGCCTTAATCAACAATGATATTCATACGCTTCGAGACTTGTTTGCACTAAGTGACAGCGAGCTGCGTGAGCTAAAAGGCTTTGGCAGCAAGGCACTTGATGAAGTTAAGGATAAGCTAGCAGAACTGGAACTCTAAAATGCATAGGCACGGCTACAAAGGACGAAAATTTAATCGCGAGACAGATCAGAGAAGGGCTTTAATAAAGAGTTTGGCTGAATCACTAATTCTACGCAGCTCTATTGAGACTACTCTGCCGAAAGCCAAAGAAGTTGTGCCGTATGTTGAGAAGTTAATAACAAAGGCAAAAAAGGGCGATCTGCATAACCGTCGCCAAGTGATATCTAGTCTCCAAACGCTAGGTGCAGCACATAAACTAGTTGATGAGATTGCTCCCAAGCTAAAAGGCCGCGACAGCGGCCATCTGAGAGTTAAGCGTACTGCCTTGCGCCGTGGCGACAACGCGCAATTGGCTCGAGTTAGCTTTGTTGACGATCTTAAAAAAGAAGCGCCGGTTGCTAAAGTCGCCACACCTAAGCCAAAAGCTGCAACCAAACCCAAGCCAGCGGCCAAGAAAGAGACTAAATAATGAAAACTTACTCCGCCAAACCAACAGAAGTAGTTAGGAAATGGTATATCTTAGACGCCCAAGAGCTGCCTTTGGGACGCTTAGCAACTACGGCTGCTAAACTTCTTATTGGCAAAGACAAGCCGATGTTCACTCACCACATTGATTGCGGAGATTTTGTGATTGTAATTAACGCCGAAAAGTTAGTCATGACCGGCAACAAACTAGAAGGCAAGATGTATCATCGCCATAGCGGTTTTCCTGGTGGATTAAAAAGCTTCACCCTTAAAGAAAGAATGGAAATCTCCCCGACATCTGTTGTTGAACACGCGATCAGGGGTATGTTACCTGTCAATAAATTGCGTGCCGGCCGCCTGGCTCGCTTGAAGATTTATGTCGGTGAAGAGCACAAACATGAAGCTCAAAAGCCAGAGAAGATTTTACTGAAGAATGAGGTCAAACGTGGCTAATGTTAAGAATTATTTTTACGCTCTTGGTAGACGCAAGAGCGCCACTGCCAGGGTCAGGTTAAGCCCAGGCAAAGGTAACATTACAATTAATGGCAAGCCTGCCGGGGATTATCTAGCTGACAGCAAGTCTTTGCTCAATCATTTACAGCTGCCATTTGTGGCCCTGGAGATTGAGAATAAATACGACGTTAGTGCCAAAGTATCAGGTGGCGGTCCGTCTGGCCAAGTAGATGCCGTAAGACTAGGTATTGCCAAAGCTCTGGCCATTATGAACGAGGACTTTAAGGGAACACTACGGCGAGCCGACCAGCTAGGCCGTGACCCCAGAGAAAAAGAACGCAAAAAGTTCGGATTCAAGGGTGCGCGTAAACAAAGACAGTTTACAAAGCGTTAAGTTCACCTCTTAGCAACACGAATCTTCACAGATAGGCTATAATTAGAACAATTATGAGTAAGCCAGTTATTCTGACCGGTTTGAGGGCCAATAATGACCTGCATATTGGCAATTTCTTGGGCGCTCTTTTGCCTATTGTCGACATGGCCAAGACTCACGCCGGCGAATACCAGATTAACCTTTTCGTACCTGACCTACACAGTTTTACTACGCCAATTGATCATACAAAGCTTTACGCGCAAACTACTCAAAATTTAAAATTGTTTGCCGCTGCCGGTTTGCCGCTAGGCAATGACGATATTTATATTTACCGGCAGAGCTTCGTCCCGGCCCATAGTGAGCTAACAGTTATTTTGAATTCATTTACCGGCGTTGGCGAAATGGGCCGAATGACTCAATTCAAAGACAAGGCGGAGAGCCTAAATGACGACAGGGTTAGCGTAGGACTATTTGATTATCCAATACTGATGGCAGCAGATATTCTATTGTATGGCGCTACATATGTGCCTGTAGGCGACGATCAGACACAACACTTGGAATTCACCAGAGATATTGCCGAGCGTATGAATACTATGTTTGGCGAGTTATTCACTGTACCTAAGTCCGCTAAAGAACAACACAAGTTTTTTGGCAAGGACCAGGGCCTGAGAATTCGCGATTTACAGAATCCAACCAAAAAAATGAGCAAATCAGATGACACGGGGAATGGAGTTATCTTCTTGAGTGACTCGCCTGAACAAGCAAAAAAGAAAATCATGGCCGCCGCAACCGATTCAGTGGCAAAAGTGGCCTACGACTACGAAAAACAGCCCGGGATTAGTAACTTACTAGACATCTTAAAACTATTTGGCGGTAATCCTGATGATTTCATTGGCCAAAGCCAATACGGCCCACTTAAAGAAGCTGTAGTAGACTTAGTTGCCTTTTTTCTAGAAGACTTTGAGTCTAAAATGAATAATGTTGACTCTAATCAGCTTATGAGTAGGCTAGAGACTTCTGAAAAAGCCATGAACGCCCGAGCAGAAGCTACACTTTCAAAGGTCCAAAAAGCCATTGGTTTGCGCGAATAATGAGAAGCCTGAAGATTAATGAGCACCAAGCGGGCAAACGTTTGGACGTATTCGCGGCCGAGCAAATGCCGGATCTCAGCCGTGCTTTTATACAGAGATTATGTGCAGAGGGAAAAATTTTAGTTAATTCAATTATCGAAAAACCTGGGTATCGGCTTAAGCTCAAGGATCAAATCAAAATTGACTTTAATATGGAAGAAATTGAGAAGATAGCCGAGATAGAGTTGCCTATAGTTTTTGAAGATAAGGATGTACTGGTCATAAATAAGCCAACCGGCGTTATTAGTCATGCCCGGGGCAGATATTGGAACGAACCATCAGTTGCTTCGTTTGTACGCCAAAAAACTGGACAAAAAGGTGATAGAGCTGGCATTGTTCACCGGCTTGACCGTGCCACTTCTGGGGTAATGATTTGTGCCAAGAATCAGGCGGCCCTTTCCTATTTACAGAAACAGTTTTCAGCTAGAAGGGTTCATAAGACTTACGTAGCAGTTATTAGCGGAGAGATCAATCCACCTAGTGCAATTATTGATATGCCTATTGAGCGCAATCCAAAACGCCCGCAAGTCTTCAGGGTTGGCAGTAACGGCAAACCAGCTCAGACGCAGTACACTACACTTAAAGTTGGCAAGAAATATTCGCTGGTAGAATTAAAGCCCAGAACTGGCAGAACACACCAATTGCGCGTGCACCTGAAATATCTGAAACATCCGATACTTGGCGATGAGCTTTATGGCGGTGAGACGGCTGACAGACTCTATCTGCATGCTGAGTCAATTGAAATGAGTCTGCCGAGCGGTGAGAAGAAAGTCTTTAAAGTCGCCTCACCCAAAGAATTTAAAGCTATAATTTGACCATGCTAGACAAAGTCCTTATACACGAACAGCTAAAAACTAGACTGAGAGGCTTTATAACCAGTGATACCCACGCCCTTCTTATTAGTGGCCCAAAAGGTGCAGGTAAAGGTTTCTTGATGCAGGTTTTAGCTGCTGAGATCCTGGGCACTGACTTGGCCAAATTAAGTAACAACCGCGGCTTTGTGCACATCAAGCCCCAGGCTAACTCGATTGGCATAGATGATATTAGAGAACTCAAGCGCTCCAGTCGTCTAAAGACCACCGGTAAAGCCAAAATCCGCCGGGTTATTCTTGTAGAAAATGCCGAACAAATGACCGATGAAGCCCAGAATGCCTTCTTAAAACTTTTAGAAGAGCCACCAGAAGATACAGTCATACTACTCACTGAAAATGGTGAAAGCCAACTCAGAGACACCGTGTATTCCAGGTTACAGCGCGTTAAGCATCTGCCACTGTCGAAGAAAACGACCACCGATTATTTTTTACAAAAAAAGCTTGGAGCACACGAGATTGAGCGAGTTTATCATCTAACTGGCGGCAAAATTGGTCTAATGTACAGCCTTCTTGCCGAGGATACCGATAATGTTTTAGTAGATCAAGTAAGGCTAGCCAAAGAATTACTAGCTGCTGCTAGCTATGAAAGAATGCTAAGAATTGATGAAATTGCGCGCAATAAGGAAAATCTAGTAATGTTACTATTCGCGCTCAGGCAAGTTTGTCTTGCGGCTCTAAATAGTGCAGCGACAACCAGCAACGAAAAACAGATGAAGTTATGGCATAAACGCGCCAAGCTAATATTTAAGACCGAGCAAGCCGCAAACCTTAACCCAAATAGTAAGCTACTTTTAACTAATTTATTCCTCGGCCTGTAGTATAATTGCTTTAGATGTATGAATTAGCTTTGGTGGCCTTGTTTGGGTTTTTGGTGTTTCATAATAGCCGCTT
Organism: Patescibacteria group bacterium; assembly: GCA_035479935.1. Lineage (GTDB taxonomy): Bacteria > Patescibacteriota > Saccharimonadia > Saccharimonadales > JACOTW01 > DATIIF01. The sequence continues at coordinate 1,716 of DATIIF010000030.1, read as the reverse complement.
CCGCGATGCCGAACTCTCTCTTTTCCCACGCAAAATAAGCGACAAGCTTGGCAAGCTCTGGGATATTGCTCATCAAGGAATGCGTGAGAACCGGTTCTTACGTGCCGAAAAAGCATTGCTAACAATCTTAAAAATTGACGAGAAGAATGCGGCAGCTTACAATCGTCTGGGCATTTTATATGCCAAGCAAAAAGAATATCGCGATGCTATTGATTGCTTTGAAATTGCCAGCAGTATTGAACCAACAGCTTCGAGCCTACACAATCTTGGACTTATTTATTACGAAACAGAGAATTATGAAAAGGCCGGTGTGGCGTTTGAGATGGCGTTGAAATACGAGGACTCTCTGGCCGCTAGGCATATCGCTTACGCCAAAGTTCAAGAAAAGCTCGGCAATCACAGGTTAGTCATTGATGAATTGAAACGAGCAGTGGAACTTGAGCCAAATCAAGAAACCTATAGCTTATTACAACGCGCATACTCAGATCTTGGCATGGAAGCCGAGGCAGATATGCTAAAACAGAAGCTGGACAAAATGGTCGCCCGAGCCGTAAAACCTACCCGGGTGGTCCGCCCTAAACGCGTCGTAATCTAAGACTAAGTCTAATACCATCGTTTGTTGCGCAATCTAGCTTGTTTTAAGTAGGCAAGTTCTAGCTTTGGCCATAATCTGTATAAGGTTTTATTTAACGGCAGCTCATAGGCCGGCATCATTTCCATAATTTCTCTATTGAAGCCCGTTTTAAAAATAAAGATGCCACGCATGTGACTCTGCTCGTAAGTAGCTGGGTCCGGTACCCCGCCAAGATCGAAAACTTTGTATCCTTCTTTTTTTAGAGTCTTGGCGGCCTCAAAAAGTAGTAACCTAGTCCCAAAGAATTTCGACATGGTGGGGTTTGACGCCCCTTCTTTATACCAAGCAAAGTTCTTACCGTCTGTTAATACAACTGCGGCCGAGATAATTTTTTTGTCGTGTTTGGCGAAAAATAACTTAAGCTTATTAGAATCTCGAAAAGCCTGCCAGGTTCCGATAGTCACAGCCTTATCGCGGATTGTAAAATCTTTGCGCTTAGATGTCTCACTTAATAATTCGAACATTCGTTCGATTTCTCTATCTGTTGGCTCGACCTCCTCGACAACTACATTGCTTCGTAAAGCAAAATTGACTTCGTACCGTGCGCGAGATTTCAGCTCTTTAAGTAAAGTTTCTTGAGGTTTTGTGAGGTCTAGCTGAACAGTAAAGGCATATTGAGCACTTCTGGCGGGCGACCACCCAGATTTACTGAACCATTGAGTGGTTTCAGTATCTTCTGGGACACAAGGATCAACTTTTACCAAGACTATATTCTTACGAAGGCCACGAACAACGGATGTCAGTTTCTCCAATTCTTCTTGAGTTTTTGGGGCAAATCCGGGTATATAAACTACATTGCCTAGGGGGGTTCTTTTAATAAAAGCACTGATGTCATGAGCAAACTCAAAAGGCTGCCAGCCAGAATGGCGATTAACTTTTGCCCACTCGGGAGATTGCAGGAAGTGCTTATAGGCGGCGTGCATCGCTTGTTATTATACAGCCCGCGCTGTCAGTTTTTGGGTTTATGCTCTAACAACTGCAAAACGCTATTCAGGATGAGTATTCAAGCGAGAATGGGCAACAAAGTAATAAACTATGGCAATAATAGGGTGTAGCAAAAACATGCCTAGTACCCAGATTAT
>DATIIF010000029.1:0-2921 GCA_035479935.1 Patescibacteria group bacterium | reverse complement strand
TATATACTATTTAGCAAGCGCAGCCGTGTGCTGATGGTATATAACGGCCAAATATTGGCCCAGAAAGGCTGGATAAGCAGTGGGAAATGGAGCTTGCCGGGAGGCGGCGTGTTCCACCACGAAAAGCCGGAAATTGGAGCCGTCCGCGAGGTTAAAGAAGAAACGGGGATCGAAATTTCACCGGCTCGCTTGCAGGCGCTTGGTGCAAAAATAAGCCGTGAAGCGGGGCTTATTACACGTTACTATGGTTTTGCCATCGAATTAAACGAAAAATTGATTCCCACGCCGCATTTCCCGGAAATAATTGAATGTCGCTGGTTAGATACAGAAGAGCTAAATGCTACGAACGCTACCAACGATCTCCTACAGCTGTTAGATGCCTTCCAAAAATGATAAAATTACATCTTTAGAAGGGTATTTTCTATTTGTAGTTGATATGAAATGGGTTCTGTGAGTAACATCCAAGATGAGGCTTCGGAAGAGGAGCAATACATAAAGATTCGACACCATCCGTTCGTTGTACCGGTTATAACGTTCTTGGTGCTGTTTTTTGTCACCCTGGGCGCCTACATTAACTTCAGTGGCCAGACCATTGGTGCCAGTGACTCTCATATAGTCGGTGTTAGTATCAACGGCAAACAAGAAACTTACCCTACCAGAGCCCAAACAGTGGCTGATCTGTTAGACCGGATTGGTGTAGTGCTAAATGAAGGAGATAAGGTTGAGCCGGCGCTAGACGCGCAAATTCTTGAGGATAACTTCCAGGTGAATATTTACCGTTCAAGGCCGGTAACTATCATCGACGGCAGTAAGAAGATCGTCAGGCTTAGTGCCGAACCCACTCCGCGCGATGTTGTCAAAGAGGCCGGTCTTAACCCGTACCCAGAGGACAACATTAAGTTAGTCCAGCCCAATGAAATTCTAGCCGACGGCGCACTAGGCGATAAGATTGTTGTTGAACGGTCTATCCCCATAAAACTTAATCTTTACGGTGCAGCCTACGAAATCCGTACTCGTGCCAGAACAGTCAACGAATTAATGACTGAGCAAAACATTAAAGCTAGCGAAGTTTCAGTATTCCCGTCGTTTGCCACGGCATTGAAACCGGGTAGCGTAGTGTTTGTAACCGACCCGGGAAAGAAGATTGTTGTATCAGAAGAGTCAATAGCGCCAGCTGAGCAAATAGTTGATGATTACAATCTGTTATTTGGGCAAAAAGTGGTGCGTGAACCGGGCGAACCAGGCAAGAAAGTCATGGTTTTTGATGTAGCCGCGGACGGCAGTAAAAAACTACTCCAATCGGTAGTTATTAAAGAGCCAGTGAAGAGGGTTATTGCCAGAGGTAAAAAGATTAACACCGCGGCTGTTTCTGGTAACAAGGCTTCCTTGATGGCCGCCGCCGGGATTAGTCCAAGCGATTACAGCGCGGCTGATTACGTTATTGGCCATGAATCTGGCTGGCGTCCGGGAGCTATCAGCCGAAACGGTTGTTATGGCCTGGGCCAAGCCTGCCCTGGGTCCAAGCTAGTGAATGCTTGTTCTGACTGGTCCAACGACCCAGTTTGCCAACTACGCTTCTTTAGCGGTTATGCTAGCCGGTATGGGGGGTGGCAGGGGGCTCAGACTTTTTGGTCCTATAACCACTGGTGGTAGGGTAATGAGACACCCCAGCTTCGCTCGGGTTTCTCATCGCGCCGGCAAAATGGAATACATTTTGTCGGGCTGCTCTTCCTGATAAACTTAAAGGCATGGCTGAACTTGTTAAGATTGTAGTTTTTGTACCCGAATCTCACACAGATATTGTTAGAAAAGCTATTGGCGATGCTGATGGCGGGAGGCTAGGCAACTATACTTACTGCAGTTTCTCGGTTAAAGGTATTGGCCGTTTTAAGCCGGAACAAGGTGCTCATCCAGCTATCGGTCAAGTTGGCAAACTTGAAGAGGTGGAGGAAGAGCGAATAGAAATTACTTGTGAAAAAGAAAAAGCTACCGATGTTGTTAATGCTATCAAATCTGTCCACCCTTATGAGGAAATTGCACTTGATGTTTACTCACTACTAAATTTAGGAGGCTGAAATGACATACAAATTTGATGGTTATAACTGGTTGGTTAGGTTGGAAAGGGGCGAGCTGTTGATGGAAAACCTAACGAGTCTTGTCAAAGAGCAAAAAATTGGTGGGGCGTGGGTTAGCGGGCTTGGTGGCGCAACCTGGGCAGAACTGGGCTTTTACAGCCTTGAGACCAAAGATTACATTTGGAAAAAGCTTGAGCAAGCACTGGAGATTACCAGTTTACAAGGCAACGTTGCCCGGGATGGGGAAGAGCCAGTCATTCACTTACATGGCACTTTTTCTGACAAAGATATGCAGGCCTACGGTGGTCATGTTAAAGAGTTAGAAGTAGCCGGAACATGCGAAATTTTATTGCACCGCTGGTACGAACCTGGCCTAAAACGCACCCAGGATGACCAAACCGGTTTAAAACTGTTAGATTTGTAGGCTAGCTGGTTTAATTATTATGCTTGCCTTTTATATTAACTGCCCAGATAATTTAAAAAATTAGGAAGGATTTATGAAAATAAGCGTTGTTGGTACGGGATATGTAGGATTAGTAACCGGTACTTGTTTTGCCAAAATGGGCAATCATGTAACCTGTGTTGATATTGATGAGGCCAAAGTCCGTCAAATGCAAGAAGGCAAAGTGCCTATCTACGAGCCAGATTTGGAAGCATTGTTTGAGCGCAACATTAAGGAAGAACGCCTATCCTTCACCACCAGTTTAGCGGAGGGTATAAAGGATGCTCAGGCCATAATTCTGGCCCTGCCTACCCCTCCGGGCGAAGACGGCTCAGCAGACCTATCATACATTCTTGGAGTAGCTGATGAGCTTGGCCCGCTGCTAGAAAACTACACCGTTATAC
>DATIIF010000028.1:0-3514 GCA_035479935.1 Patescibacteria group bacterium | reverse complement strand
CAAGAGATAAAGTTTAAACTCTTCTTAGAGACTTCCTTAGAAGACGGCGCGGATCTAATCGCGACAGGGCATTATGCTAAAACAAAAGACGGCCAACTATTTACCGCTAAAAATCTAGAAAAGGATCAGACCTATTTTCTTTACCGCGTGGCTGAAGGGGCGCTGAGGAAGACTCTATTCCCAATTGGTGAGCTCAAAACCAAAGCTGACGTTAGGCAACTGGCCAAAGACTTCAAGCTGGCAACGGCCGACAAAAAGGATTCCCAGGGAATTTGTTTTGTGGGCAAGGTGGGTGTCAAGGATTTTCTAAGCCAATATGTCAAAACCAAGCCAGGCAATATTCTAGATCAATCAGGGAAGAAAATTGGCGAACACGAGGGGGCAATTTTCTATACCATTGGCCAGCGCCACGGCTTAAATACTGGCGGTGGACTGCCGTACTATGTTGTTGGCAAAAATATGGCTAAAAATGAGGTATACGTCACGACCAATCTTGATGATGAGAATCTTTGGCACAAGGAGCTAACCATTGCGCATGTGCATTGGATAAATAAAGCCCCAGATTTTGGTCGGAAATATCTGGTTAGAACACGTTACCGTGCGCCGCTGATAGCGGCCAGTCTGAAGATGCTAAAGAACAAGAATTTAAAAATAAGCTTAGATGAGCCAGTACGTGCAATTACGGCCGGCCAGTCTGCGGTTATATACGACAAAGACAAGATTTTGGGCGGTGGGCTAATCGCCTAAAAGCCGTGGCCTTAAGAATAAAAGCCTAAATAAAACTGTCAGAACATGAAATGCCAGGGTTAAAACAATAGCCGCTAAGAACATCGTCAAAACTCCTGGGATGGTCCAGTTAAGACCTAGACCACTTATAAAAAAGTCAGTAATAAGATCGAGAAAAATCACCTTTAGTATGTAAATATAGGCGAAGGTCACAAATAACATAGCCAATTGAAAGCCAACTTTCTGGCCAGTTCTAACAAAAGGATGGAGTCCTTCGGCGGGACTATGGTTTACTTCTTCCAAATCATCTCCAATTTCGCCAAATAAAAGCGAGGTGTTGGTTAACAAGAACCATACTAAAATGCCCACCAAAGCCCAAAAACCAAACAGCAATACGTTATTTATTAAGGGTCTATCAAAAAACATAACGGCGTTTGAAAAATCTTGGCGAGTTAGTAAAACCAAGTTACCGCTGGCTTCATCACCCAAGAGTAATCTATAAAAAGAAGCGCCAGTGCCCAGAGTATGGCTGGCTTTAGCAAAAAGAAGCAAGACGGCTCCACCGGCGCAAACAAGCAATGACAGTCCGGAAGGGGCAAGCAAGTATGTGAATAAATTTGTTTTTGACGAATAAGTTGACATGATTTTTTGGCTAATATAACAATAACAAAAACAAACCTAAGCACCATAATAAAACATCTGATACAATCTGTTAGATATGACCGCGCAAGAAATACGCAAAGCCTACTTAGATTTTTTTAAAAATCGCGGACACAAAGTGATTCCGCGGGCGCTTTTGGTGCCTTATAACGACCCAACTACGCTATTTACGGGTTCAGGCATGCAGCCGCTAATCCCCTATTTGCTTGGCGAACCGCATCCTGATGGCGTTCGGCTTGTTAATTCGCAGACATGCTTGCGCGCTCAAGATATAGAAGAAGTTGGTAATAACCGTCACACTACGTTCTTTGAGATGCTCGGCAACTGGAGCCTAGGTGATTACTTTAAAAAAGAGCAAATTCCGTGGATGTTTGAATTCTTGGTTGATGTGGTTGGTATTGATCCAAACAAACTGTATACAACTTGCTTCATTGGCGACGAGCGTTTTGACATTCCAAAAGATACTGAAGCCGCAGAACTCTGGCAAGATTTGTTTAAGGCCAAGGGTATTTCATCGGGCGTTGCTGACATTGGTAGCGAAGAGGACGGTTATAAGCGTGGGATTAAACCTGGCGAGCGAATTTTTTATTACGACGGCAGTAAAAACTGGTGGAACCGCGGCAAAACTGGCCCTGACACAACGGCGGTCGGTGACCCGTGTGGTCCGGACAGTGAAATGTTCTTTGATTTTGGTACGGAGCATGACCCCAAGTGGGGTCCAAACTGTCACCCAAACTGTGACTGTGGTAGGTTTATAGAAATTGGCAACAATGTTTTTATGGCCTACCGCAAAGTTGCAGAGGGCAAATTTGAGCCACTCGAAAAACCCAACATTGACCAAGGTTCTGGCTTGGAGCGTATTGCTGCCGCTGCGATAAATAATCCAGATACGTTTAAAATAAGTTTACTTTGGCCAATCATAGAAGAGCTTCAGAAACTATCTGAAAAAAGTTATGACAGCAATGCAGCCAGTATGCGGATAATTGCCGATCATCTGCGAGCAGCCACTTTCTTAGCTGTAGACGGAGTAACGCCAAGTAATAAAGAGCAGGGCTACGTTATGCGTCGCCTAATACGGCGAGCTGTTCGTTTTGCATTTGAGCTGGGGATAGAACAAAACTTTTTAGAACACGTAGTGCCGGTAGTCGCCGATATGTATCACGATGATTTTCCAGAGGTGGCAGACAACCGCCAGAAGGTTGTGGATATACTGGTAAAAGAAGAAAAGATATTCCGTCAAACATTACGAAAAGGGCTACAACAATTTAAGTTAGTAATGAAAGGCAAAGTTATTATTCAAGTTGAGGGCGAAAATGTACCAACACAGGAAGTTGAAAATGATTTATACCAGGCCTTATCTGGTCGTGATATCTTTAAGCTCTATGACACGTACGGCTTTCCGACTGAGTTAAGCGTGGAAGAAGCTGTATTGCAGGGTATCCCCGTCAGTAATAATTGGCCGAGGGAATTTGAGGCCGAAATGGCAAAACAACGTGAGCGTTCGCAAACAGCTGCCAAGGGGACCTTTAAGGGTGGTCTAGGCGGCCAAACCCTGCAACACAAGAAATATCACACGGCTACACATCTGATGTACCAAGCGCTCAGGGATGTGCTAGGTGACCACGTTATTCAGCGCGGTAGCAATATTACTGAAGAACGGCTTCGATTTGATTTTTCTCATCCTGAAAAAGTTACCCTTGAGCAAATCAAGCAAGTTGAAGATATTGTTAATGATCAAATTCAAAAAGACTTAAAGGTTTCCTGGGCAGAATATCCGACCAAAGAGGCAACCGGGCCTCTTGGTGCTCTGGGCCAGTTTGGTGACCGCTACGGAGATAATGTTAAAGTCTATAAAATGATTGCCGATGGCGAGGACAAACCTTTCAGTTTCGAAATTTGTGGTGGGCCGCACGTTGACCACACCTTACAACTCGCTGAAGGTAATAAAAAATTCAAAATCATCAAAGAAGAAGCCAGCTCCGCTGGAATCCGAAGAATCAAAGCAGTTCTTCAGTAGTGCCCAAGATGGTATAATCAATCTGATTATGCTTGATAAACTGAAGCCTATTAGTCAGTCTGTTTTAAAGACTATCAATACCGCCAAGGATGCTGCCAAGAACACCAAAAG
>DATIIF010000027.1:0-3350 GCA_035479935.1 Patescibacteria group bacterium | reverse complement strand
TCAGCCGCCTGGAGCGTTGAAGGAATGGGCGGAGCGTTTCGTTTCTTGCAGCGGACTTGGACGCTTGTTCAAGAGCATCTGGCCTCTAAGTCTAAAGACCAAAGCCAAACTAAGGAACTTCAAAGAATAGTTCACTCCACGACCAAAAAAGTCACTGAAGATTTGCACGAACTTGGCTTTAACACGGCAATCGCGTCTTTGATGGAGTGCGTCAATGAGATGTACAAACTAAAAACAGCGATGCCGCTTGGCAACGAGCACTGGCAAAATGCGCTCGAAACACTTATCAAGCTAGTTGCCCCGTTTGCGCCGCACGTGTCAGAGGAACTGTGGAGTCAACTGGGGTGCAAAGGTTCTGTGCATACAAGTATATGGCCTGTTTGGGATGAAAATTTACTGGTGAACGAAATGATGACCATTGTTGTCCAGGTAAATGGCAAATTAAGGGCAAATATAGAAGTGCCCAGAAATACAAGCGAAGCAGATATAACAGAGGTAGCTAAAGCCAATCAGAAAGTTGCAATTTATATAAAAGAACGTGAAATAAAAAAAGCAATCTATGTAACAGACAAGTTAATAAACTTTGTTGTTGGTTGAACTTCTTGCCAGACTGAGCTAGAATGAGGAGTAATTTTAGCAGTTAATCAATAGGAGAATCGCTGTAATTATGGGTAAGCCTAAGAAAAGGACCAGCCCTAGACGGACAGGCTCAAGGCGTAGCCACCATGTGCTCAAATTGGCCCGTGCCGTCAATGCCAAATCGCCCGTGAAAGTGCATACCACAAGACGTGAAACAGGTAAGCGCCTCAAAGAAGTAGTGTCAAGCGCTAAGTAATTGAAGGTTCAACGCTACACCACCATAATTTAAAAATTTAAGTGTGAAAATACTAAGGAATCGGAGTTAGAACATATGAGCGCCAATCGTCATCTGGGCCGCATCATAGCTCTGCAAACTCTTTACGAGCAAGACTTTCGAGCGGCCTGTAAGGATAAAAGTTTTAAGTTGCCTGAAGTATTAAAGCGAAATATAAACCGCTATCAGGCTATGGTGGACGATCCTAGCTTCATTGAGCGGCTGGTAAATGGGGTGAATGCCAAGCAGAAAGAACTGGACGAGTTGCTTCAACCAATTGCCCCGGAGTGGCCAATTGACCAAATTGCACGGATTGACCGCATCGTGCTCAGGATAGGCGCCTATGAGCTACTCTTTGAACCAGATACTCCGCCAAAAGTAGTCATAAACGAAGGTGTTGAACTGGCTAAGGGTTTTGGGGGTGATAATTCCTCAAAATTCGTAAATGGGGTGCTAGGAAGTGTCTTAAGGCAACAAGAATCTGACAAAAGCCCCAAGAAAAAGAAGAAAGACTAGACTATGAAACGACCAAAACCAATTCAAGGATTTCGAAAATTTGTCACTAAACGCCGTCCGGCTATTAGTGAGGTTGTTCGCGAGCCCACTGCTGGCGGAGTAATTTTTAGACGCGGCAAAAACCCGAAAGATGTTGAGATTTTATTAATTCAAGATGCAAAAAATCGCTGGACAATACCCAAGGGTCACATAGAAGAAGGCGAGTCGGCCAAGGATACCGCCGAACGTGAAATCCGTGAAGAAACTGGCCTTGCGCAAATGAAAGTCTTGAACTGGCTTGGCAAAATCAATTTTCGCTATCGCCGGCAGCAAAGTCTTGTGCTTATGACTACAGAGATATTCTTGGTCAAAGCTTTGGGTAAAACTGACAAATTGCGTCCCGAAGATTGGATGAATGGTATAAAATGGTTTTCAGCGAACGAAGCCTTGGATAAAATTGAGTATGACGATATCGGGAAGCTGATATTACTCGGCCTAAAAAAGATTCGCCAGGATAACTTATGATGAGAGCGCATTACTTTGTCAAAACCTGCGATCCGCGCTCACCGTACCAATTAAGTACGGCTCGCTTACGGTTCTCGGTTTTTCCGTGTAATGCATCACTCATCATAAGTTATCGGACTAAGTAATTCATATTATGCAAGATACTAATAGTTATCAATTATTTGCCAAAGATAAATTAGGAACCACATTTGAGCAAATCGATTTATTGATTACGGCCTTTACCCATCGCTCTTATGTTAACGAACACCGTAAAACCGTGCGGGAGCATAACGAACGTCTGGAATTCTTAGGTGACGCTGTACTTGAACTAGTCGCTACAGAGTATTTATTCAATAATTTTTCCGACCCTGAAGGTACGCTAACAAACTGGCGTAGTGCTTTAGTTAGAACCGAAAGTATAAGTGCGGCCGCAACCCGTTATGAATTTGAACCATTACTGCGTTTAAGCCGCGGCGAAAAACGGGGTACTGTAAGGGCTAGAGCGCAAATACTGGCCAACTGCTACGAGGCGGTCGTTGGAGCACTTTATTTAGACCAAGGCTACGAGGCGGCGAAGAAATTTATTGAAACCAGTTTGCTCATAACGTTCAAAGATATTTTATCCACCGGTTCTTGGGTTGACCCAAAGTCGAATCTTCAGGAACTAGCCCAAAGCCGCGAGGCGGCAACGCCTGTTTATAAGGTTATCAGTGAAGAAGGCCCGGACCATGACAAGAATTTTGTAGTAGGCGTGTATGTTAGTGGCAAGCTAAAGGGCCAAGGCCAGGGCCCAAGTAAACAAGCCGCTCAAGTCGTCGCAGCCGAAGCCGCCCTCAGCGAATACCGTTTGACATAAGAGGTCGTAATCTGTAAAATAATCAAGTTATTTAACAAATCTTAAAGTTAGGAATTAGGGATGTTAGTCATTCGTATGCAGCGTACCGGAAGGTCCGGCCACGCTCAATTCCGCGTAGTTGTTCAAGACTCACGCCGGACCCCCACTAGCGGCAAAATTGTGGCCGCAATAGGCAGTTTTGATCCGCATACCAAAACGGCGGTGCTTGACAAAGAAAAAACTGCTCATTACCTAAAAAACGGCGCTCAGCCGTCAGATCGTGTAGCCAGGCTCTTAAAAGCTGAAGGAATAAAATTGCCAGCCTGGGTAAAATTGGAAGTCAAAAAGAAAAGATCAATTAAAAACCCTGAGAAATTGCGCAAGAACCGTCCGGCTGGAGTGCCTGCTCCTGAGCCCAAGGCAGCTGAAGAACCAGCAGAAGAAACCAAGCTTGAGGCTGAAGCCCCGGCTGAGGCCGAAAGTGACGCTACTGTTGAAGCAAATGAGGCAACCGAAGCTCCTGAACCAGCTACAAAAACTGAAGAATCCGAAAAACCAGCAGAAAACCCCGAAGCAGCAGACCAACCCGAATCTTAGGGTTTGGTATAATGTATAAGCGTTACAGTAATTGGAGGAACATCAGGTGAGTAATACCATTGACCA
>DATIIF010000026.1:0-6861 GCA_035479935.1 Patescibacteria group bacterium | reverse complement strand
ACTTTGGCTGAACTCGCTATCTTAAGTGGCGATCAAACGGAGCTTGTAGGTATAAATGAGGAAGCCGAAGAAGAGACTTTGTTCAAAAATGGCCATGCTTTTGTGGCAATTGTTGGAGAGTGTCCAGGGCCTGAAGTTGTTGACACTGACATGCGAAGGGCTACAGACGCAATTGAATTTGCCTATGCAGGGGATCAAGCGAAAATTGATAAGAAAATAGCTGAAATTCTGCCTCTTACAACAGACTGCAGACTTCAAAAAATCCTCCGCGAGAACGATAGATAGGCTAGAAGCCGAAGGATTTGCGGAGGCGAGTGGTGAAGGTTAGTGGCTCGGAGCCGGAGCAGCTGGCTGGGTCGGTGGTGGTATTAGCCATATGGGCATCGCGAGGTATAGCGTCGTAACGATTGGTAAGTGTTTTGTTGTCGTCTTGACCATAGTTAATGAGCAGTACGTCTTCGCTTTTTATGACTTTATTTGCCAGGCTTGTTACTTTCTGGCCGTTGAGCATAAAGGCTAGGTGATTGCTGTTTTCGCCGTCTATGTATACTCCCCTGTCAGTTTTAACTAATTTATCGCTAAGTGTGTAACCGAGGTTATTAAAGAAATCACTCCAGGTTATGCCGCTGGCGTGAACATGAACCAAAGCATTGTTATTGTCATGCATATGAACGTGAGCTTTTACGTTATCCGCATCATGTATGTCACAAGCGGCAACTTCCTCGTAGAAGCTAGAATCCTTAAATTCGTCGCGTTTACCGTTTACGTAAAGCGCAAAATTTGCATGATAGTGAACGTGGTCATCCTTCACAAAGGCAAAGCGGATAGCCGTTACCCCAACCGCACCTAAGATTATGCCAACAATTAAAGAAATTAGGTTTTGTTTGGAAAAATTCACATTTGCAATCATACACGAATTATATGCTCTGCGGTGTAAAATAAAAGCATATGGATAACAAAGTGACCATCTATTCCGCCACCTGGTGTGCCTTCTGTCATGCCGCCAAAAGGTATCTGGACGAACGGAAAGTACCATATACCGACCTTGATGTAGAGAAAGATCGGGACGCCGCCATGGACTCTGTGCGCAAGTCTGGCCAGATGGGCATACCGGTAATTGATATTGGTGGCACAATTGTTATTGGTTTTGATCGCCCGCGCATTGACGACGCACTGCAAAAGCATGGCTTGGCCTAAGCGCTGCTATATCTAGCGTTTACACTTTACAATAAGACGCTAGAATGCTAGAATTAAGGTGTTAATTTGAGGTTAAACTATGGCAATTGGACCCGAAGACGAATCAAGGCTAATCTTTAATCCCAAAGACCTTGACGAAGAAGAGCACACGTCACCTCCAGAGCTACGACTAATCGTTAATAACAGCCCTGATGGGGCTTTTTTTGTCTTGGAAACCGACCGTCAACCGAACATCAGCGACCTAGTAGAGGTTGCTGTTGACGGCAATGCGCAATTGTTATTAATGATGGCGCTACAAGAAGTCGGGTTGATGGGTGATTTTGCAACCATTGAAAGCTCCAAACAGCAATACAATTATTTGCTGCACCTTGGCACGATGGATGAGACACAACGGACATTGTTCCAGCATCTTGAGAAAAGCCTTGGACACTATGATGAAGCCAATAGACGTATTCACGTTGCTCGAGATTTTTATAAAGCAGAATATCTCGGCGGCGAGGAGAAGGGCGAGCCAGATGTCGCCAAATTGCGTGAGCTGTATGCACGAACCGACGATTTTAATGACTCATCGATACTACGTGTCTTTGAAAGCCTTAGCGAGAGAGCGCTGATGGAGACTGATCAAGGCTATCGGGATACGGTTAATACCGCCGACCGTACTGCCCGGCTCCTGATACTCGATGAAATATACGGATCCATGTCATAGCCTGAAATCACAAACTACAGTAAGCTTGTCATATGGTTTTTGAGGATTACAAGACCAAGAAGTCTGTTGTTATTGTTTATACTGGTGAAGGCAAGGGAAAGACCAGCGCCAGCTTAGGTTTGATGGTCCGCGCGCTGGGTAATCAGTCTAACGTAGCTTTTATTCAATTTATCAAATACTGGGGTGTCAGCGAGCATATTTTTATCCGTGATATTATGCCAATTTATAAGGATCAACTGTTTTTCTACAAAGGTGGTAAGGGTTTTTACGAGGCTGGCGAGCTAAGCGAACAACATATCACCAACGAACAGCACCATCAGGCCGCGATAGAGACGTTTGTGATTGCCCTTGAGTGCGTCAGGAGCGGGAAATACGATCTAGTGATATGTGATGAGATCAACAATGCTGTTCATGATGGGTTACTGAAAACCAGCCAATTGAAGAAATTAATCAAAGAACGGGCATCAGAGACCAGTCTGTGCCTAACTGGCCGGAATTTTCCGAAAGAATTACTTAAACACGTTGATATAGCTACCGACATGACCAAAATCAAACACCACTTTGATGACAAGTTCCTAGCTAATAAAGGCATTGATTTCTAGAGACCGATGCCCGGATAAGATTTCTTATAAAATTATGTTATAATTTAGAAATACATGGGATCGGAATCTGGTGAACAACAGGGAGAAATTCCCCGCGAGACGCTCGAGTTTCTCTCGCCTCGAGATGTTGAGGTACTAAATATTTTAATGGCTATCGGCCTATCTGCCAGAGCAGCCACCGAATATAACTTTAAAGGTACGGACGCATACCAGATCTCGGGCGCGCCATCTCATAGAGTCTATGAAGATTGGCTGAAAACAATGCTAAGTATTGGCGTAGAGCGCATGCAATATGTAGATAACAGCCCTTCATCTTCTCATAACGTGTACGATATTTTATGTCCAAATGAGTCCAACTATATGCAGTTTTGCGCGGACACAACAAGAGTTTTAGAAATGAGGCAGCAGATTAAGGCAGGCAAGATGCCAAACAGCCAGGGCCGCTCAGACATGTTGGCATTTAACTTAGGAATACGCCGGGCAAGCGAACATCATTTCCTGACAGCCATGGAACCATATATTAATTCTAACCAACGCGCTCCATTTGATCTGTTAAATGGCAGTTTGGTCTATGCCTTCTGTGATGTGACTTTGGGGGATATGGTCGGAACACGAGCGACAAGTATATCTGACGCGCAAAGAAAGTGGATGAACCAGGCCCAACTAGATGCCTTAAGAGATGGTGTTGTTACATTAGATGATTTGGTAATTTTACCGCTTTTGTCTTACGACATTAAGACGTAGTGCTATGATTGACTGATGGACAATTCGCCAACTTTATATCTTATGCTTGGCTATCCAGGTTCAGGCAAGACCACTACAGCCAGGGTTATTCACGAGCTAACTGGAGCGGTTCACCTTTGGGCCGATCATATCCGCCGCGAACGGTTTGTTAGTCCCACATACAGCCACGAGGAAAATTTGGCTTTATACAAGCATTTAAATGAGCTAACTGCCGAGCTTTTGGCAGCGGGTAATGACGTTATTTTTGATACAAATTTTAATTTTTATAAAGACCGGCAGAATCTACGCGATATTGCCAAACAGCATGGCGCTAAGACTAAATTAATATGGGTTAGTACTGAAAAAGACTTGGCCAGACAGCGCGCGGTTGATGAAGCTCACAAACATAACACCAGAGTTTTGGGTCATATGCCAAAAGAGGTTTTTGACCGATTAACATCTAACCTTGAAGAACCCAGGCCAGATGAGCGGCCCGTAAAAGTCGACGGCACAAGAGTCACTCCGGATTACATAAAGAGTCTTATTACCTAAATATGCCCAGGCGTATTTCCAAGCGAACAAGCTGGTGGGTACTAATAGTAACAATTTTAGTTGCCGTTGCTCAGCATTATGGTTGGCTAAATACCGCTCAGCAAAAGATGACGGTAGTTCCACCGGGCCAATACAGAGTGACTGAATTTTTTGACGGCGATACGATTGCCGTTGATATGAACGGCAGTAACGAAAAAATTCGTTTTATAGGGGTAGATACTCCGGAAACTCACGACCCTCGCAAAGCTGTCCAGTGTTTTGGCAAGGCAGCGGCCAATTTTACAAAAACACTAATTGGCAACCAGTCTGTTAGGCTAGAAGCTGACCCGCTCAGCTCTAACCGTGACCGCTACAACCGTCTATTGCGCTACGTTTATTTGCCAAATAACACACTAGTGAACGCTGAGATCATAAGACAAGGTTATGGGTTTGCCTATGTCAGTTTTCCGTTTAGTAAGAGTGACGAGTTTTTAGCCTATCAAAAAGAGGCCAGGGAACAAAACCGAGGCCTTTGGAATAGTTGCCAGCCAAAACCAAACCAATATGGCGGATATACTTCTAATAACGCCCAGTAGGACTATTCCAATATGGGCTTCCGGCCAAATATTCGAGCCATTCTTTCCATCATCTTTGGCACCTCTGACAAGCAATAGACCATTGCCGCGCCAAATAACCAGCTGAACACCCAACCTCGATATTTATGAACCTTCAAGGTCCTTGGCCACCACTGTAAATTTGCCCATAAATCCTGTCTATGAGAGCGCACACGACGCAATTTTACTTGAACTGTTGATTTTGGCTCGTGGACAACTTTATAACCAAGCCTATGTAGATGAATCGCCATATCAATATCCTCGTGAATATCAACTCTTGTGCAAAGTTTGGGTTGAACTTTTTGCCAGAGCTTGCGCGGCACCGTCATATTTGAACCCCACAGGATATTTTCGTGCATTATCCAACCATTAAGCTTAAATACAAGGAAATGATGAATGAGCCGAAATAGTCTGGGCAGACGCACATTGTAATAAACGCCGCCGCCAGTCCAAGCTATTTGACGATTAGTTGATTGACTATAAAAATACACCCTGTCGACCATCCAATTTGGCGGTAAAATGGTATCCGCATCTATCCGGCAGATTATGTCGCCGTGACAGGCATTAAACCCGGCGTTTCTGGCAAATACAATGCCTTGGCGAGACTCAGAGATTAGACTCACAAATTCATAACTTTTGGCAATTTTAGCTGTTCTATCTGTTGAATTATTGTCAACTACGATTACTTCATCGGGTTTTACAGTCTGTTTAGCGATAGAATCTAGGCATGCCTTAAGATGGTGTTCTTCGTTGTAAGCTGGTATGACGATAGATAACGTTAGTGGTTTTTGGCGATTCATTCTAAAATTAAGCGTAACATGTCACAAATAAGAAAACGGGTTAGTCGTAGGCCAGCCGCCTGGGTAGAACAATATCGGCCAAAAAATCTTTGGCAGAAACTGATTGCGGCCGGTATGGCCGTAGTACTCTTATCGGTTCTAGTTATGTACACCATTGCTCAGTGGTACATTTTTACCGAGCGGCATAGGCCGCTTGAAATGGGTGTAACCTTTATCCCTTCTTATGCCGAATATTTAGGCCTGGACGGCAAAGAGACTTTAGACGCGCTGGTCAACGATCTGGGAGTAAAGCACTTTCGCCTAGTAAGTTATTGGAATGAGATTGAACCCACGCCTGGCCACTATGACTTTTCGGGTTTGGATTGGCAGTTCCAGAAAGTTTACGCAGCTGGTGGAGATGTTAGCTTGGCTATCGGCTTGCGCCAACCGCGTTGGCCGGAATGCCATGTCCCAGAGTGGGCAACCGGCTGGTCAAAAGACCAGTGGTATCCGGCTCTTAAAAACTTCATGCAAGCCGTTATAGACCACTACAAACAAAACCCGGCCCTAAAAAGCTACCAGCTAGAAAATGAATATTTCTTAAAAGTTTTTGGTATGTGCACCGATTTTAGCCGCGACAGATTAATCGATGAATATAAACTTGTGAAGAGTTTAGACTCAACGCACCCGACAATTGTTAGCCGTAGCAACAACTGGGTTGGGCTGCCAATTGGCCAGCCAAGGCCTGATGAGTTTGGCATTTCAGTGTACAAAAGGGTTTGGGACAGCGTTTTCACGCACCGCTATGTCGAATATCCATATCCTGCTTGGTACTACGCTTTTTATGCAGGCGCTGGCAAAATTCTAACCGGTAAGGACTTAATTATTCATGAACTACAAGCCGAAGCCTGGATGCCTGACGGTTATCCAATTAATGACCCAGCGACTATTAAAGAGCAAACAAAATCTTTAGACGCCAAAAGGTTGAAAGACCGCTTTGAGTATGGACGAGCTACCGGCATGAGAGATATCAACTTATGGGGTGCAGAGTGGTGGTATTGGCGCAAAGTCAAGGCCCACGATTCCAGCCTTTGGGATGTCGCCAAAAAGGAATTCACTAAAAGCAATTAACCACGCGTTTCGCATTTAGCGGCTGATGCCAGGTTGCAGCTGGCAGAGCGAAAGCTTTTAATCCGAGCGAGGCATAACTTAGGTTTGAGTGAGGAGTGAAAGCTTGTAGCCGGTCAGGTGTGGCCTGGGGCAACGGAAAAGTGCGAAATGTGTGTTAAGGATAACCGTATCTGGCGCCACTAGGGTACAATATTCTTATTGTGAAAAAGAAGTCACCGCCAGCAAAATCTATCCAAAATCGTCGGGCGCGGCACGATTATGCCACGCAAGATGAGTTTATTGTGGGCATTGCTCTAAATGGTCGAGAGACAAAGGCTCTTAGACTTGGTCACGGCCAGCTTCAAGGTGCTTATGTGACCGTTAAGGAAGGAGAATTGTGGCTTTTAAACGCCGCTATCACCAGCGCCAAGGGTTTTGAAATTACGGAAGAAGAACAAACTAGGTCACGCAAATTACTGGCCAAACGCAAAGAGATTGAACGGCTTGTAGCCGCCAAACAGCAAGGTCTGGCTATTATTCCCTTAGAAATTATGACGCGCGGGCATTACATCAAGCTCAAAATTGCTACCGCCCGCGGC
>DATIIF010000025.1:0-1798 GCA_035479935.1 Patescibacteria group bacterium | reverse complement strand
TCATGAAGTGAGTGCTTTATCTGCACTTCCGAAGTTACATCGTAAAATTACTGAACTTGAATCTACTAAACGTGCGATGATACGTGCTGGTAAAATTGTTGGCTCGGAAATTAGTGACCCACTGGATTCAGCAATTGAACTGCGTGACAAAATCCAACGTGGCCAAGAAAAGCTATTCCAGGTGGCAATCTATGTCAGTATTCGTGCTGATAGTCTTGAAGAGCTAAATAAAACCACACAGTTGCTCGAAGCAACAATGTCAGCGCGACTATTCTACTCTAAAGTTGCACGTTATCAACAGCTTGAAGCCTTGCAATCAATTCTGCCACGCGGCGAAGATCAATTAGATCAAAAACGAAACCTTGATAGTAGCTCGGCAGCTTTGACATTTCCATTCATGTCATCGGAGTTCGTACAAGAAACGGGCATTCTATACGGCATCAATAAATCAAACGACACCCTCGTCATTATTGATCGATTCAGCCTGCCTAACGCTAACTCGATTACATTTGCACAGTCTGGCTCAGGTAAAAGTTACACGACAAAAGTCGAGATTTTACGCCAGCTCATGCAAGGAACGAAGGTTATTGTTATTGACCCAGAGCGTGAGTACAAACGGTTAAATGAGTCGGTTAAGGGCACGTACATCAAACTATCGGCGAAGAGCAAGCAAAAGATTAACCCGTTCGATCTTGCTGTAACATTCCATGAAATTGATGATCTTTCAGAGCATATTCAAGATTTAACGGAAGTTGTTAGCCTTCTTGCAGACGGCTTAACGTCAAGTGAGAAAGCGGCCGTAGATAAAGCAATTCTCAAAATATACAAGAAGTCTAAGAAAAAGCAGCCACTGCTCGAAGACTTATATAAGGAGCTACAAACCCTTAAGCAAACGAATCTCTGCGAAAAACTCGAAAAGTACATTACCGGCTCATTGGCAGATGTCTTCAATTCACCAACAAATATTAAACTCGATAATCGCCTCGTGATTTTTGACATTAAAGACCTACCTAAAAGCTTGCGCCAAATCATGATGCTCATTGTTAGTAACTTCGTAAAGAATCAGGTTATGGCAGACCCTGGCAAGCGTCTTTTGGTCATTGACGAAGGTTGGATGCTTCTTGAACATGAAGAAACGGCGCGGTTCATTTCAGAGTTATACCGTCGTGGGCGCAAATATGGCTTAGGAACATCTATGATCGTCCAGCAGGCCAATGACTTCCTACGCAACGATTACGGACGCGCAATTGCTTCACAATCAGCGCTACGCATTCTGATGCGACAGGATACAACCACGATTAAAAGAGTGGTTTCGGAATTTGACCTTAGCGAATACGAATACAATTTCCTGCTTACCGCTGGACGTGGTGATGCGCTAATTCTCGCCGATCAAAACCATGTCGCCGTTAAGGTTGTTGCTTCCGATAAAGAGCATCCGCTCATCACTACCGACCCTGCGGAGCTTTATTCGTGAACCCCGCCGTCCTAAAATTCATGTTCTTTAACTTTAGCTCTAAGAAGTTAATAGCATTTATTTTAGCGACACTAGTTGTGATTATTTCACTACCAGCCATAGCGGTTTTCTCTATGGGTTCAGATGCGGTTAGCTTTCTGGCGGGCACACCAGATGCTAAGGCGGCCGAGACACGGGGGTTTTATATGGGTGGTGACGTGCCTGGTGATACCTACGCCTGGGGCAACTGTACTTACTGGGCATTTGCTATGCGTTTCTGGGCAAATGACCCAATACCAACTACTTGGGGTAATGCAAATACGTGGGATGATCGAGCACGTGCTG
>DATIIF010000024.1:0-10156 GCA_035479935.1 Patescibacteria group bacterium | reverse complement strand
AGCCATTAAAGACTCTAGCTTTAAGCGGAAGGATGTTACTACCCAGGCAATTCATAATGAATTGATTAAAGATAAGCGCTTCGTGTTAATCGGCCGTGGTATTTATGCACTAAAAGAATGGGGCTACGACAAGGGAACAGTCGCCGATGTTATCTCTGACGTTCTAAAGAAGGCAGGCAAGCCATTGCACCGTGACGATATTATCAAAGAGGTGCTCAAGAGCCGCCATGTCAAGGAAACTACAATTTTATTGAACTTGCAGGGCAAGCCGCAATTCAAGCGGGTCGCCAAAGCCACCTATTCCTTAGCCGAGTAAGTTCAGCCAGAAATTTTCAATTTTCAAAAATGGCCAGACATACTAAAAATAATCCGATTAATCGTAAGCCGGTTGATAGAGAAACAAAAAATCCTGAAGTATTGATTGGGCGCGGAAATCTTAGTGTTTCGGACAAGCAACTTCTAACCATGCTGTTGGGACGGTTTGGCGTTTCAACAGAGCATGTTCGAGCCACTGACTATAATGAACGCGAGCAAAAACTAGCCTTATTTCTACAGACTAAATCATTCCTCGAGGCTCAACAAGAAGTAGAATCGACGCTTAAATTTAGTTTTTCGGAAATTTCGCGCCCTGATCAATTCATGGTTCGTGAACACTTTGAAGATTTTCGCAAGAATTATGGAAAAGATTCTTTGCCAAGAAATTTTGTAGGCAAAACATTTCACCATTTGGTTGATGGAAATGGCAGCAGCAGAACATGGCACTGGGAGCATTCAAGTTCAGGTGGCAATCGGTTCAAAGTTTTTAGAGATCCGTTACCGCTGGCAGGGGCAATTATAGCAAAACGTTCTGATCTAGGGATTGAGCCGTATCCGGCTCAGTTAGAGTATTTCGGGAAAAGTCAGTTTTGCGCAGAATACGCTATACAAGCCGGAAGCCTTCTTGAATTCGCAGACGCGTTTAAAGAAATACCCTTAAACGAACTTAATGCCCCACAGAAAGGGATTCTTTTAGTCGCATTTCGGCTTAAGACCCAATTTGCTGCTGAATCAGAATAACCTGTACATATTACGAACACGATAATAGAAGGTTTCGGTGTGTAGGGCTTATTAGTTTTTGGCCAATTTAGCTGGGTGTGAGCATAGTGGGAAGGGATTACAAAAAATTTTCAAAAACAAATTCAAAATCCGTGGGAAAAAACAGGCCCAGAAAACACAGTGGAGCACTAATGCCAACCATAGACATGACGTCGTACAATGTATATTTTGCGACTCATATATCCGATTAGAAGATGACTAACTATATCTCGCCTGTAGGGAAGATCTTTGGTACTTAGCCGGTAATTCTAGTAATTTATTTTTGTAACACTGCTGCACTGGCCCTAACTACTGCGTTTATTGCACTACCACTTAAAGCCCTGTCATGGGGATGTGACATTTCTAACAACGATTAACTTTTCCACAGGCGGCACCGTGAAAACATTTGCTTTTTGTGTCGTTTAATATTTTTATATTGTGCTCCCTCCCCAACCGCCATTTAAAATAATATTTGACTTTACTCACCTTTCATATGTTCGTATAGTTTTTTTAAAAATAAGGGATTATGGCATCATGAACAAATTGCGAACAGCAGAGGGAACAAGGGGAATTATTTATAATAAACACGTTCTTCAACACGAACATCTATATATTCCGTGGGCAGTCTTTTTTCAGCTTCAAACTTTTGTCTTACGGCCAGGTATGCCCCCACCTGCTCTCTTGCCTGGCCTGCAAGATTAAATTTTATATAGTAAGGCTGATTAGCTATTTTTACATGCAATTCGTTAGCAATTGCCGGTAGCTCAATTTCAGACTGGTTAATCTTTTTAGCCTTGAGCTGGCCAACTACCTCACTAATAAACTTTACTGTTGCAGACGGCATTACTGTCTCCCCTACTTCAGCAGGTAGGCTACCTCTGTCAATTACAGTAGGGATTGTTAAATTGCTCTTCTTTGCAACATCGGTGGTTTTAATTACCGCTCGCCCATCTTCGGCAACCACGAAACTATTATTGCCCGACACAAAGATAAGCGCTGGTCGTATGGCGACAATTTCAATTAAAGGTCTTCGGCTAGTTAAGGGTATTGTTATGGTAACCTTGTCTATTTCTGGAAATCGTTTTTTTAAGGATTCGGCGATCTGATTAGTGTCTATTGTGATCTTGGTACGATTTAGTAACGAACCAGATAGTTTTTCGTTTGATGCCTTTTGATACACTTTGGCGTCTCTGAGCAAATATTGGCCTCCAGAATCGGACATCAAGACTACTTTTGGGTTCATACTCAAGCTTAAAACATAAACAGCCGAGGCGAGAAGAGCTATGAAGGCTACGACTGTTGGCAGGTGGTGCCACCATTTATATGAACTATGTTCATCCAGATCTTCAATCTGGCGACCGGTAGGTTGGTCACTGCGATATCGGCTGGTGTAATAGGAGTAGGGTTTAGCCGATTGCTTGTCTGAAATACTTTTGCGGGGTTCTTGTTTATTTTTTCGTTTAAACATATGTTTTTATTAATTATTGGCAACTTCAAGTATCAATAACGCCAGCTGATGAGCCGCGTCCTTAGTGGTTAGGGCGTGTAATTTTTGGGCTAAGGCTTGTCTTTTTTTGCTGTCTGCTAGAAGCTCACGAATAGCTCTTTCCAGCGCACTAGTCCCCTTTTTGAAAGATTCTTCGTCTACAACTGCGACAGCACCAGCGTTAGCTAAGTGCTCGGCATTTTTAAGTTGATGACCACCTGTAAGCACTGGGTTCGGAACAGCAATGCAAGCTTTGCCTTGCACGCCAAACTCCGCTAAATTGGTAGCCCCTGCCCTAGTCACAATAAGATCCGCCGCGCCGCTGTAGCGATACATGTTATTTAGAAACTCGAATCGTTGAACGTTATCGTATGTGGTTAGATTTGGCTTAAGATTGCCCTTCCCTACCTGATGGATAATTTGTAGATCAGGAAAATCTGCTAGCAGGCGCGGATAAATTTCTTCCATTTCATCATTCAACCGCTGCGCACCAAGGCTGCCGCCAGTAATTAACAGCACTAGCTTGTTATCTGATAGTCCTAGCTCCTGCCGATAATCATGCATAAGACCTTTGTTAACCAACCCGTGCACATCACTGACCACTACTCCAACATTGCGTATCGTATGTTTAGGGTAAGGATAGTGCTGCGGCGGCATTGCCGTGGCATGTATTTGTGCGCTTCGGCCGGCAACACGATTAGCTAGACCCGGCATGATATCAGAGTCATGCGTGACGATGGGAATTTTTAGAGCCCGGGCCGCTAGGCCAATTGGTACCCCTACATAACCGCCCTTTAGAAATACGGCATCCGGCCTGATCTTACTAAGAAGCTGTTTGGCCTGTCTGTAGCCCTTTAACACTCGGCTCATATCACGAATATTCTTAGCATTAGTCTTTAAATCTAGGAGTGTGATAAGCCAGGATTGGCCATGATAACGGCGTAGTTTTCCGGCCGGTATACTATAAGTCTCGTCAATGGAGTGGTTATTGTCTGTCAGTTCAGCAAATTTGCCATCTTTTTCGCCTATATAAATAATTCTACATTTCGGGTCGGCCTTTTTTAGCTCATGAGCAACAGCCAAAATAGGCGTAATGTGGCCGCCTGTTCCGCCGCCAGTTAATACAATAGTTTTATACTTCATTAGGCCTGCTTATCCTGTAGTTTTGCCGAGGTACATTACTATCGCGTCCAGAGGCCCCCTCGCTACGGGCAATATAAGTCGTATAACGTGAAACATTAAACATTAAACCGATGGCGCCTGTTACAAATAGTACGCTTGTGCCACCGTAACTTACGAACGGTAAGGTGATGCCTTTTAATGGTAATAGCCCAAGCATAGCGCCAATGTTAATAATACTCTGGGTGCTTAGCCAGGCTAAAACCCCGGCCACAATTAGTCGACTAAAATTGTCAGGCGCACGTTCCATAATGTTTTTAAGCCTGGAAAATAAGGCCATAAACAGTACTAATAAGATTGTTACGCCCAAGAAGCCAAATTTCTCAGCGTAGATAGCAAAAATAGAATCGTTAGCCGCCTCGGGCACATAACCGTAAGCTTGAACGCTATTGGCAAAGCCTTTACCAAAAATTCCACCCGAACCAACTGCAATCAGCGCCTGGCATGCCTGATAGCCGCTTGTAAGACAATTCTGTTCAGGATGCAAGAAATTTAATACCCTGTCACGTCTATAGGAAAATGGCAAAATTAAAAGCGTCAAAGCAGCCACTGTTACTAAACCAGTCAACACAATTCGTCTTAGTGGTAAACCGGCTACAAAACTCATTGCAACAATCATAGCTACAAGCACCGCGGTTGAACCAAAATCTTTTTGAGCAATGCCTACAATAAAGCCAATGGTTGCCATAGCAATTAAGACCGGTTGCATGGTTTTTTTATCGTCATGTATATTGTTTTGCTTAGCCCTATCCGCTAGAAAACTGGCTAAGCAAATCAGAAGAGCGAACTTGATAAACTCCACAGACTGCAGTGATAACCCTCCGAAACGTATCCATCTGTGTGCCGGATATTCAATGCTAGTTGGCATCATTAATGCCATAGCTGTAACAACAATAGCGCCAATTATTAGCAGCTTTTGTAGATGTCGCCAGGTATTGAGTGGTGTAGTTGCCATAACAAAAAATGCTATAACACCAAGCAAGATTGCTATAACTTGTTTGCCAACATAGTAATTGTCGCTAACGTGTTTTTGAGCTGCCAGAGCTGGGCTGATAGCGTATACAACCATAAGACCAATGGCAATCAATGTCGCGCTTACTATCAGCAACTTATAATCGGGACGATGTTTGCGTCGGTTACCTACTCCCTGCGAGCCAAGTATAGACGGCTGCCTTCGGCGACCGCCATCTTGCCACATGTTAGAGCCTCCCTAAGACAAACAGAATTAAGCCTGATACGGCCGAGACTTGACCAATAACCCAAAAACGCATGGTAACTTTTGGCTCTGGCCAACCAGAAGCTTCAAAATGGTGATGGATCGGTGAAGATAAAAATACCTTTTTGCCATGTCTAAATCTTTTGGATAGAAAATTAATAATTACTGACCCGGTCTCGGCCAAATAAACAAAACCAATGACTGGCAAGAGCAAAACTGTGTTTGTTTGCAAAGCTATTATTCCAAGTGCCGTGCCTAGTGCAAATGAGCCAACGTCACCCATAAAGAATCTGGCAGGAAAAATATTAAACCACGTATAGCTGAGTAAAGCGCCGACAACTGTCAAACAAAAACCGGCAAGATAATATTGTCCGTTTAAAATTGCAATTACTGAGTAAGCGCTAAACGAGGACGTCAATAAACCACCTGCCAGACCATCTAAACCATCTGTGATGTTAACCGCATTAGCTGTAGCTACAATAACTAATATAAAGAGTGGAATAATCAGAATACCCAAATTTAGCTCCGCCATTGTGGGCACATTTATACTGTGAACGTCTAGTTTGTAATAGAACCAAAGGCCACCAATTAACGCAACCAGGGTGTGCAATATAAATTTTATTTTGGCTCGCATACCAGCAATGCTACTTAAGCCGCGGATGTTAAGCCAATCATCGACAAAACCTATACTGCCCGCACCCAACATACCAGCAAGTGGTAGCCAGGTCTCGCTGCGACTAAGATTGGCAGTGATGGTAACCAGTGCAATACTGGCCACGAATATGAGACCCGCCATATTGGGCACATTGCGCATGTGTTTTTGCAAATGAAGCTTTTGATAGACACTAGCTTCCCCGCCGCTCCAGCTTTCTGTTCGTTGGCGTTTCCACCATTTATAACGATATGCCAAAGTAGTATAGAGCGGTGTGATCAGCATGCTGAGAGCAAAGCTGGCGAAAGCTAAAAACAAAATGCGCGTGACAGTACTGGTATTGATTACTATGTTTAGTGTTTGTGACATGACTTCTAGGCCTATATTATACCTTAATTCTTAGGTGTTACGTAAGAGTTATTAATTAACATGTTGGATAATTTACCAAAGAAAGGAGCTGCCGCCCCGGCACCTGCATAGCCGCTAACGTGCGGTTCATTAACCCTAACTACGATTACGTATTGCGGTTGGTCGCCGCCTACAAAACCCACAAAAGTACCATTAAATTTGTCTTTATAATATCCGCCGCCTTGGTCGTTGGGTTGGTGGATTTGCGCCGTCCCGGTCTTACCGCCTATCATGAATTCTGTCCGAGGCTTGGTAACTTTATACAGCAGATAGTTTCGTGCTACAACATACTGCATTAATTCTCTTACGGTCTGGCTAGTCTTGGGACTAACAACATCTCTTTTGATAATAACTGGGGCTTGATCAGACTCGCGTCCGCTAGACGAGATAATCTTGTCTACTAGACGCGGCTTGTAATAAACGCCCCCATTTAATACGCTGGCATAGGCGGCAGCTATTTGCAATGAGGTTGTCGACATACCTTGGCCAAACGCCATGTTGGCATAAGTAATATTTAAGCCGAAGCCCTGGTCCGGCGCCGGCACAGTGCCAGGAGCTTCGTAGCCTTGCTCTATACCGGTCTTTTTGCCAAATTGATAATGATTAGTCAGGTAGTCGTACCAAGTCGTTCGAGCCTTTTGGTTTATCTCCCCGCCTCCCATTTGCATTAAAAGCCAGGTTGCCCCAGTATTTAATGACATCTGAAGAATATCGTAGATGGTGCGCTTGCCAGGCTGGTTCTCACCTTCTACGTTCTTAACAGTAATACCGTCAATGACCCACCCACCCGGGTCATTATATGTAGATTCTTTGCTAACATGTCCTGTCTGCATGGCCGCCGCAAATGTCAAAGGCTTCATGATTGAGCCCACTTCTAGTGGGTCACTGACAATTGAATTATTGAAATCCGCTGCGTCTTTAACATTGTAAAAATCGGCTGGATTATATGTCGGGTAGTTGGCCATGGCCTTCACCGCGCCTGTATTGACATCCATAATGACCGCCCCGCCAGACCTTGAATGAGCAGCATCTAAACTAGACTTCAAAATATCTTCAAGCTGTTGCTGCATACCTATATCAATGGTTAGCAATAACTTGTCTCCCGCCTTAGGTTCGATAATTATATTCTCTCTGTTTGCCGCTAACGGCACACCATTGGCATCTGTAATGGCTTTTAGCTTGCCTGGCGTACCTTTTAGATTGCCGTCTAGAGCCTGTTCAATGCCATATTTACCTTCACCATCATCATTGACAAAGCCAAGCAGCTGGGCTGCTAGCTGACCATTGGGATAAGTCCGATAATTTGTTTCCTGTGTACCTATACCCTTCCATAAAAAATTTGTGCTGTGATCCTTTTTGCGTTGTTTTATCTCGTCAGTTATAGAATTAGTTACTTTATCCTTTTGCTCTTTGGTCAGCTTTTTTGCCAGTATGACGTAGCGCGTGTCAGGTGTTTTCAGTTTATTCTCAATGTCTTCGGCTTTGCCACCGACAGTTCCGGCTATAGCCACGGCCGTATTTTTCGGATCTTTTATGAATTTAGGATCGGCGTAGAGAGTATAAAGCTTTTCATTCAAAACCAGAGGCTGGGTGCCATTGCCGGAATGGACTTCTATGACTCCCCTCTCGCCCGGTATTTCATATTGTTTGAGCTGCCCGCTCAAAGCAGCTTTTTGATAATAATCGTGTTTAATAACTTCTAGGTAGAAAGATCGCACAACAAAGACTGCAAATATGAAGCCCAACAAACCATACCAGGCCCTGATGCGCCAATGCGAATAGACTAGTATGCTCGATTGTTCAGGCCGCAATTATTAACTCCTAGAGATATTAGCGAACAGTTGCTTCAGGCGCTACGGAAACTAAATTCTTATTTGCTTCGTCATTCTTGATACGATCAAGAGCTTGGAGACGCGCGGAGGCTACCTCAAGTTCATCGCGTTCGGTTTTTAGAGAATCTTGCTTTTTTTGAAGGTCGTTAATTTTGTAGCCAAAGGCATTGGTTTTTGTAACTTGCGTTAGGTACAAAAGCCCTAGCAAGCAAGCCAGAATAATTAATATTATGGTGTTACTGATTGGCCCTACCAAGCGACCTTGATTATTAAAGCGTGTGGTGTTCCTCCCCTTACCTGCGAATTGGCTACGTCCCATAGCCAGCGAACTTGAATATGTCATTTATTTTCCTGTTTTTATTTTTGTTTTAGTCCCACCCCCCGCTTTTTGCGGGGGACGGGTGTTGCCTGAAAGTTTAGGCTACTCGAACCTTAACTTTGTAGGCACGGGAGAGGTTTTTTACCTGGATAGGCATTAGCTCTCCTTTCCTGTTTTTATTTTTACTGCGGCGCGCAGCTTAGCGCTACGGGCTCGCGGGTTAAAAACTACTTCGCTGTGACTGCCTGTCACGGGCTGCTTGGTTAGCAACTTTAGGATGGCATCGTAGCGGTTACCACTAACCTCGGCAAACTTTTGTTTGACAAGACGATCTTCCAAACTATGGAAGCTGATAACCACTATTCGCCCTCCTGGTGCAAGTAGTTCAAGCCAAATTGGCAAGGCTTGCTCTAGCTGGCTAAGCTCATCATTTACCGCCAGCCTCAAGGCTTGAAACGTGCGGGTGGCCGGGTGGATACGCCGTTTACCGGATTTTCCGCCCGACCAGGCACGGTAAACTAATTCGGCGAGTTCTTTGGTGGTTTTGATTGGTCGCGCGCTAACTATTAGCCGCGCAATTTGGTACGCCTTTGGTTCTTCGCCTAAGCGTTTCAAAACCTTCGCCAGATCGGCTTCACTATAGCTATTGACTATAGATTCAGCGGTCAGGGTTTGCCCCTGATCCATCCGCATATCTAGCGGACCCTGCTTTTGCAGGCTAAAACCTCGGCTCGCCGTATCAAGGTGCAGTGACGACACGCCCAAATCCGCCAAAATTAAATCGAATTGACGATTTCTCGCCAGTAGTTCCCGGCTTGTACTCAGGAAATCTCGGTGTACTACCTGAGCACCACTTGCCGCAAACCTCTGGTTTAGATAGTCAATTGCTTGTTGATCGCGATCGACTAAGATTGCCCTTTCGGGCGAGTTTGTTCTTTCCAGGACCGCCTTAGCGTGTCCGCCATACCCAGCCGTTAGGTCGAGATACGATTCCCCGTCCTTAGGGTCCAGATACTTTAGCACTTCTTCGAGCAGAACTGGTATATGAACTGTTTGGTGGTTTTTGTTTGTGTTTTTCATGCATTTTTTGTTTTTGCAAGGTCACCTATCCAGCAGCCAACTTTTTGTTTTTTTGTAGTTTTTGTTTTTGTTTGTTCTTCTTCGTTTGCACAAAGAAGATTTAGTTTTAGCCGTGGATGTGAGAGAAATCTTAGGTGTGAACCGTGGGATTTCCTTCACTGGTAAAACTAATTGAGAGACTTATGTGTGAGGTGGAGTTTTGGGAGGTGTTTTTAGATAAGGTACAAAGGTTATTAGAGTGGTTACCTTCTATGCCACTTGTTGACTGCCGAATAGCTGAACTCGAGCCTAGCTTTTGTTCTTTCGACTTTAGTTGTTAAGGTGCCCTTGAGGGTGGTTTCCTGGTGCCATGATGCGCCAGTAACGGCCTACACTTACTACTTGGACATCCCGGTCAATGCCGGCATAGTCTAGTAAATGCTGTTCAAGCGTTATCCTACCCTGTTTGCCATCTGGTGCTGCTTCAGTCTTCCCCATTCGAAACTGCACGTTCAGATCGGCAATCCGTTCATCTAGGATATCGCCTTCTAGCCGGGGTTCGACCATGTTATCCCAGACATCTTTTGGGTAAAGATGCAGATACTTGTCGAAGCCACGCGTAACTACTGCGCCGCTAGCAAATTTACTACGAAGCTCGGTCGGTATGGTTAACCGCCGCTTTTCGTCAAGCTTGCGTTCGAAGTAGTCCACCGCTCCCCTTGATTATTTAATTAGTGGTTTTTGTTTTGAGTAAGTTAGCTATTTTGGCTTACCTACGATTACCCACTAACAAGAGTGTACAACCCACGCTCACCCACTGGCAAGTAGATTTCACCCAAAATAAGGTAATATTACCCTTACTTATCCACAGTTTCCGGCCAAAACAAAAACCCCCACAACATGTGGGGGTTCGGATAAAATCGCTACGCTA